>JAVSGI010000004.1:57500-110980 GCA_032334235.1 Paracoccaceae bacterium Fryx2 | reverse complement strand
GCGACGGGATCAAACCAATCTCGCAAATTGCGGATGCGGCGCGCAAGGAAGAGCTGCAGCGTCTTTGGCTGGCTTGGACAGATGAAGCAGACAGCGAAGGTCTGACAGATTTCTACGGGCTGCAGCGGCGAGCCGCGCGCGAAGTCTTTCTGGCGGGCGAAGTTTTCTTCAGGATCAGGCCACGGCGTGCGAACGATGGGCTTTCCGTGCCACTGCAATTGCAAATGTTGCCCGCCGAGATGTTGCCGCAGCACCAAACGGGAATGGCTGGTAACGGTAATGCTATCCGTCAGGGGATTGAATTCGACCGGGTTGGACGCCGTGTGGCCTATCACTTCCTTCGACGGCACCCCGGCGACAGCACCGATCTGGGATTGGCGGGGGAGATCGTGCAGGTTCCAACAAGCGAGGTGATCCATGTGATCGACCCCGTTGAGGCGGGGCAACTGCGTGGGGTCTCGAAGCTGGCACCGGCCATCGTGAAGCTGTTTTTGCTCGATCAATACGACGATGCCGAGCTGGACCGCAAAAAGGTCGCCGCGATGTATGCGATGTTTGTGACCTCCCCTGCCCCAGAAAACCCCCTGCTGCCGTCCGAGGATGACGACATGCTGGGCGGCTTCGAAATTAGCCCCGGCCAGGTCGTGCGGCTGGATCCGGGCGAGGATGTGACCGTGGGCCAGCCTGCAGATTCAGGGGCAACCTACGAGCCGTTCCAATACCGCACGCTGCTGCAGGTCGCCTCGGCGCTGGGCATTCCTTATCCTTATCTGACCAATGACATGGTGAAGGGGAACTTTTCGAACTCGCGACTAGCCCTTATCGAATTTCGGCGTCGCGTTTCGGCCTGGCAGCACTCTGTGATGGTCTTTCAACTTTGCCGTCCTGTCTATGCGCGCTGGATGGACGCTGCAGTGCTATCGGGCGCATTGGTTCTGCCCGGCTATGAGGCCAACCGGTCACAGTTGCTTGCGGCCAACTGGCTGCCGACCAAATGGGATTGGGTTGATCCCCTGAAGGATGCCAATGCCGAAATCGCTCAGATCGAGGCAGGGCTCAAATCCCGCACCCAAGCCATCGCCGAGCGCGGCTATGACGCAGAACAGGTCGACCGCGAAATCGCCGCCGAACGCAGCCGCGAGCGATTGCTCGGCCTCGACTTCCGCCGCCCCGGATCGCCCGCGCAAGGTGTGCAAGCTTTGCCGGGCCCGGATGAAAATGGAGACGAAAACGACGACAGCGACCCAACAGATGAAACCGATGACGCGCAAGACCCTTCGAGCAAGCCTGAGGACCAGACATGATGCTGCATGCCCGCATTGCCGCGCGCGCCTTCAACACGCCGCTGCTGGTTGAGCCCTCCAAAGCCATGGCGTTTCTTTCCGGCCTTGGACCACGCATCCTTGGGCGGCAGGTCGATATTGGTGACGAAAACGGCGGTCTGGAAGGCCTCGTCGTTCCGCCAGCGCGCGCCAGCATTCTAGCAGGTGGGATGCTGGACGATTACCGCCAGCAGGGTGAGGCCCCCTACGCGGTGGTGGATGGCATTGCTGTGATCGAGGTCTCCGGCGTGCTGATCCATCGTGGGGCTTGGATCGGACAGTCCTCGGGCCAGACCAGCTATGAAGGGATAGCAGCACAGATCGAGGCGGCTGCAAGCGACCCGTCCGTGCGCGGCCTCGCATTGGAAATTGACAGTTTTGGTGGCGAAGTTGCGGGTGTTTTTGACCTTGCAGATCGTATTCGTGCAATTCGCGCCATCAAACCCATCTGGGCTTTTGTGGCAGAACACGCCTTCTCGGCCGGTTATGCGCTGGCAAGTCAGGCGGACCGCATTCTGCTGCCGCGCACCGGGGCGGTGGGCAGCATCGGGGTCGTGGTGATGCACGCCGATCTCAGCGGTCAGCTTGATCAAGACGGGGTGCGCGTCACGCTGATCCACGCAGGATCGCACAAGGTTGATGCCAATCCCTACACACCCCTGCCCGCTGATATCCAAGACGACATTCAGCGCGAAATCGAGGTGCTGCGGTTTCTCTTTGCGGAAACGGTGGCAGCGGGGCGCGGCGCGCAGCTTAGCCCAGAAGCCGCACTCGCCACCGAGGCCGCCAGCTTTCGCGGGACCGAGGCTGTGGCGGCGGGTCTTGCCGACGAAGTCATCGATCTTGCGCGTGGGTTTGCCAGTTTTCGACAAAGCTTGTCTCCGATCCGCGCATCCGTCTCATCCCGCGTGGCCACCACGGCCCAAATTCAATCCCGAAAGGATCCTCTCATGCGCAACGACACCTTGCCACAGACCGAACCCGTCCCCGATGAAGCTCAAGACAGCCAAACGCAGAGTGATATTGCCGCAAATGGCGGCACAGATCCCGAAGTGCCACCCACTACAGCCCTTGTTTCCCAATCGCTCGCAGCCCCTCCCGCAGCATCAAACTCACCAAAAGCTGACCCGGCCTCCGCACTCCAGACATCCCTGCGGGCCGAACTTTCCGCCCAGCTTCGCCTTGAAGCGGCAGAGATCACCGAGATCGCAGCGCAAGCGGGACGGCTTGGCGTTACTATCGATGCAGCAAAAGCCCTGAGGGAGGGCACCACGCCTGCGGCGCTGCGCCGTTCAGTGTTGGAGCACGCGGCGGCCGCAGCCGATGCGCGGGATGTGGTGGCAATCACCCCCGCCCCGGCAGTTTCTTCGAACAGTGAAAGCCCTATTGTTGCCGCAGCCAAACGCGCCGCTGCCTCCGGCGCAAAACGCTAAGCGGTCCCACAGCCGCCATACTCCCACGACCATGTTAAGACTCCGCCGCTCCTGCCCAGCGGTAAATTGCTTATGCCTCCATCCCCAGAAGGATCCCCGACATGACCGTCCTGACCCAACCGCCCAGCCTGGGCGATATCCTCAAATATGAGCTGAACCCAAATTATACCCGAGAAACTGTCATTCTGTTGGCAGGAACCACCTATCCCGTGGGTGCTGTGCTGGGCCGCATCACCGCCAGCGGTAAATATAAGCTGGCCACCTCCGGCGGTACGGATGGCGCGCAGACAGCTGCCGCCATGCTGCTCTACCCGGTCGATGCCTCTGGCGCAGATGGCACCGGCCTTATCATCGCGCGCGGCCCCGCCATCGTCTCCAAAGCCGCCCTCGTCTTTGACGCCACCGTCGATGATGCCGCCAAAACCGCGACCAAGCACGGCCAGCTCGCAGCCCTTGGCATCATTCCGCGCGATACCGCTTAATCCAGATCGCGCAACGGCGCATCAGCCGGGCGGCTTCGCTGCCCATGATCCCCAAACCAAGGCTATCCCCACCCTTTTTGCTGGAGTTTCCCATGACCCTCACCCGCAACCCGTTTGACGCGGGCGGCTATTCGCTCGCCGAGATGACGCAGGCGATCAATATCCTGCCCAATCTTTACACCCGGCTCGGCCAGATCGGCCTCTTTCGCTTTGAGGGTGTCTCGCAACGCGCCATCGTGATCGAACAGCATCAAGGCGTGTTGAGCCTCCTGCCCTCTGTCCCCCTCGGCGCCCCTGCCACCGTCGGCAATCGTGAAGCCCGTTCCATGCGCTCGTTCGCGCTGCCTTGGATCCCGCATGATGATGTGATCCTGCCCTCGGATATTCAGGGCATGCCCGCACTCGGCGTCTCGGACGCAGCCGACCCGCTGGTTGAGGTGATGAACCGCAAGCTGCAGCTGATGCGGCGCAAGCATGCCCAGACTCGCGAATATATGGAGATGAATGCGCTGCGCGGCATTGTGAAGGATGGTGCTGGCACCACGCTTTACAATTACTTCACCGAGTTTGGCCTTGAGCAACTCGCCATCGACTTCATCTTTGGCACCGCCACCACCAATATCCAAGGCAAGGTCCGCTCTGTGTTGCGCGCGATTGAGGACAACCTTTTGGGCGAGACCATGACCACCGCGCATGCGCTGGTCAGCTCGGAGTTCTTTGACAAGCTGATCAGCCATCCCAAAACCGAAGAAGCCTACAAGTTCTTCTCCGCAACGGGCGGGCAGCCCTTGCGCGAGGACATGCGCCGCGCGTTTCCTTTCGCAGGCGTTCTTTTTGAAGAGTACAACGGCTCTGTCACCCTCTCGAATGGGACGGCAGAACGGTTGATCCCGGCGGGCGACGGCATTGCCTTTCCCTTGGGCACGTTTGATACCTTCACCACCTATGGCGGGCCGGCCAATCTCTTGGAAGCGGCCAATACCATTGGTCTGCCCCTCTACGCCCGCCAGCATCTTGATGAGAAGGGCCGCTGGATTGATCTGATGACGGAAAGCTCGATCCTGCCGGTCAACAAGCGGCCGCGCATGGCGATCCGGCTGACGAGTTCGACTTAAGGGCTGTCGTCATGCACGCATTTACTATGGCCCTTGATCTGCTCTTTGCGGATCCCAACCTTGCCCAAGAGGCGTGGTATCGTGATTGCGAAGGCCAGTTCACCAAGCTCCGCATCATTACCCGCAGTGCAGACAGCATCACGGACTTTGGGGCGGCAAGGCTCTGGTCCGAGACCTTCCGCTTTGATGTGCGCGTGCGAGAGCTGCCCAATCCCCGCTCGCAAGAGCAAATCCAGATCGGCGATGAGACGTTTCTAATTCAAGGCAAGCCTGTGCGCGACCGCGACCGGCTGATTTGGACAATTGAGGCGGCCCTAGCATGAGGATCAAACTCGATCTTGCGCCTGATCTGATCGCGGCGATGGCCGCCGAGATCAAAGCAGGCGAAAAAGCTGTCTCAACCGCCATGTATGAGGCTGGAACGGGGCTGAAGACCGCTTGGCGCGCTCAGATCACCGGGGCCGGTCTTGGGCGGCGGCTGGCAAACTCGATCCGGCTCGCCAGCTATCCCAAATCTGGTGACAGCCTGAGTGCGGCCGCTTTGGTGTGGTCGCAAGCGCCGGTGATCATTCGCGCGCATGACACCGGCCCGTTGATCCGGTCCAAGGACGGGTTTTGGCTGGCGATCCCTACAGCGGCTGCGGGCAAATCAGCCCGTGGTGGCCGGATCACTCCGGGTGAATGGGAACGCAAGCAAGGACTGAAGTTGCGGTTTATCTATCGCAGGCGGGGGCCGAGTTTGCTGGTGGCTGAAGGGCGGCTGAACAGCCGTGGGTTGGGTGTCGCGTCAAAGTCAAAGACCGGGCGCGGCATCGCAACCATGCCGATCTTTTTGTTGGTGCCACAGGTAAAGCTGGCGAAACGCCTTGATCTGGCGCGCGATGCAGGGCGGGCCGTGGACCGCGTGCCAGGGTTGATTGTAGCGAACTGGGTTGAGGGCAAAGTCTGATGACACGCGAAACCATCCTGACCGCTCTTGCGGATCTCTTGCGGCTGATCCCGTTCGTGCCGGTTCTGCGCGGCGAGGTCCTGCCTGAACGCGTGCCAACTTCTGGCCTCATAATCTTGCGTGATGGCGATCCGGGCGATCCGGCGGTGACGCTGTCGCCGCTTTTATATCACTTCCAACATCGCGCGGAGCTGGAGGTCATCGTGCAGGGTGTGGCCCGTGATGCGGGCTTTGCCACACTTTGCGGCCAGATTGGCGCTGTGATCTCTGGCGACCACACGCTTGGTGGCCTCTGCGATTGGGTTGAAGCGGAAGCGCCGCGCCCGGTCGATCTGCCCGTTGAGGGCGCGGCGAGCCTGAAGGCGGCGGTGATCACCATCGTCCTGCATTACACCACCACCGGCCCACTGGCCTGACACCCCATCATAATGAGGAGACCCCCATGGCACGAGCGCAAGGCGCGCGGGCGCAGATGGCGCTGGCGTTTGAGACTATTTATGGCACCGCCCCAACCGCGGGGTTCAAGCTGATGCCCTTTGCCAGTACCTCGCTAGGGGCTGAGCAACCGCTGCTGGCCTCGGACCTTTTGGGCTATGGTCGCGATCCGCTGGCCCCGATCAAAGATGCGGTGACGGCGGACGGTGATGTCTCGGTGCCGATTGATATCGAGGCGCTCGGGTTTTGGCTCAAGGCCGCCTTTGGCGCGCCCGCCACCAGCGGCACCACGCCTAAAACGCACACCTTCACCTCAGGGTCTTGGGCGCTGCCGAGCTTCTCGGTGGAAACCGGCATGCCGGAGGTACCGCGCTATGCGATGTATTCGGGCTGCATGCTGGATCAACTGAGCTGGACCATGCAGCGCTCGGGGCTGTTGACAGCGACGGCCAAGATCATCGCGCAGGGCGAGACGATTGCCACCGCATCAGGTGCGGGTACGCCCGCCGCAATCGCGCTGCAGCGCTTTGGCCACTTTAACGGCTCCATCAAGCGCAATGGCACAGCCCTTGGCCATGTGGTCTCGGCAGAGATTACCTATGCCAACAACCTTGAGCGGGTGGAGACCATCCGAGCAGATGGCAAGATCGATGGGGCGGATCCGGCGATGGCGGCTTTGACGGGTAAGATTGACGTGCGCTTTGCTGACAGCGCGCTGGTGACCCAAGCCATTGACGGCGCGCCTTGCGAGTTGGAGTTCAGCTACAGCCTTGGGGCCAGTGCCAGCCTCAGCTTTACCGCCCATGCGGTCTATCTGCCCCGGCCCCGGATCGAGATCCAAGGGCCGCAGGGCATTCAGGCCTCGTTTGATTGGCAGGCGGCGAAGGGGACGACGCCTGCACGGCTTTGCACCATTGTCCTCACCAACTCAGTCGCGAGCTATGCATGATAGAACTCAACCTTTCCAACGGGCCAAGATGGCTTGATCTCATCGCAAGCCTGCGTTTGCAGCTGCGCCCGCTGACCACCTCGCTGATGGTGGCCGCGCGCGCGGACCCTGCGATCCAAGACCTTGCCACTGGTGCCAGTGATGATGAACGCGCCGTGGCCTTTGCCAAAGCGCTTGCCCGCCTGGCCATTCTCGATTGGGAGGGGGTGGGCGATGCGAGCGGCGCGCCACTTGCACCTTCTGAGGCGGCCATTGATGCCCTGCTTGATCTCTGGCCGGTGTTTGAGGCGTTTCAGACCCTCTATGTTGCCAAAGGTCTGTTGATTGATGCGGAAAAAAACGGCTTTGCGCCCTTGCCGAGTGGTCCTTCGGCGGGGGTGACGCCTATTGCGCCGCCTGTGAGCAAGACTGCCTCGACTGCCCCAGCCGCGTAAACGCACCGCAGACTTATGAGGGCTGGCAGGTTTGGGACCTGGTGCAGCGCTTGGGCGGCCAGCTGCGGCTGGCGCAAGGGCCGTCAGGCAATGCGGTGATTGGCTGGGACATGGCGGCAGCCTTTGCGCTGGCCTCTGCGCTTGGGCTTTCGCCGCTGGCTGTGGCCGAGATGCTACCGGCTGTAGAGGCGGTGATGGTTCAGAAACTTAACGAGAGAATGGAACAAGGGCTATGACCGAAAAACGGGTCTCTGTGCGCCTCTCGGCCAGCGGCGGACGGCAAGTGCGCGCCGAGCTGGAAGGTGTGGGCGATGCGGGCAGCCGCGGCTTTGGCAGGCTGAGCCGAGAGATGGATCTGGCCAATGCGCGGCTTGCGGCGCTATCACGCCGGGCGGCCCTTGCGGCGGGCGTTATGGCTGCGGCCACAGTGGTGGCGGGGGTGGCCATGATCCGCTCTGGCCTGCAAACCGTCGATGCGCAGGCCAAAATGGCGCAATCTCTGGGCACCACGGTGGAAAGCCTGCAAGTGCTGGACCGGGCCGCTGATCTCTCTGGCGTCTCGATGGGCAATGTCGAGCAGGCCACGGTGCAGCTGACAAGGCGTCTGAGCCAGGCAGCGGCAGGTGCTGGCCCTGCCGTCGAAGCGCTTGACCGCCTTGGTCTGTCTGTCAGCGCGCTGCAAAGCCTGCCGCTTGATCAACGTATTGCCTTGATCCAAGACAGGCTGGCAGAGTTTGTGCCCGAGGCCGAGCGCGCGGCGGTTGCGTCACAGCTCTTTGGCGACCGCGCAGCCTTGGTGTTTACGCGCATTGATACCGCCACGCTGCGCCAAGCCACCGCTGACGTGACTGATTTTGGCATTGTTGTCTCCGAACAGGACGCAGATCAGATTGAGCGCACCAATGATGCAATCTCACGGCTGGGTCTAATCTGGCGAGGGGTGTCAAACCAGCTGGCGGTGGCAGCGGCCCCGGCCCTTGAGGCGGTGGCCAACGCACTGGCGGCGGTGTCCAAAACCACGGGACCGCTGGGCCAAGCGATTGCGGGTGTTTTCGACAATCTGGGACGGCTTGGCGCTTATGCGGCGACCTTTGCCACCTTCCTTGCCGGGCGCTGGGTTGCAGCAATGGCCATAGCGGCGCTGTCGGTGCGCGGGCTTGCCACAGCCCTTGTGGTCGTGCGGGGCGCGCTGATCCGCACCGGCATTGGCGCGCTGATCGTGGGCGCAGGTGAGTTGGTCTATTGGTTCACTCGGCTTGTTGCGGGTGCTGGCGGCTTTGGCGCCGCGATGGGGCTATTGAACGACGTCGCGGTCGAGGTCTGGGGCCGGATCAAAATGGCGGCCAGCTCGGCTGGGGCCGCGGCCACCGCGATGTTCTATGATCTGAAGGCGGACGCGGCCATGGGCATGGCGTCCGCAATTGAAAGCGTGGTGGGGTTTGGCAATGCGACAGCCAACACCTTTGAAGGCGCTCTTCTGGCCGTGAAAGAGATCTGGTCGCGCCTGCCCAGCGTGATTGGCGATCTGGTGTTCACAGCGGCCAACCGCATGCTCGACGGCATTGAGGCAATGCTGAACGGGGCCCTCGGGCAAATTGACGCCTTTACCGGCAAAATCCGGGATGCGCTGGCAGCTGTTGGGATCGAGACAGCCTTTGGTCAGATTGGCGAGATCAGCCTTGGCGATATTGCAAACCCCTTTGCCGGGGCCTCAGCCGAGGCGGGCACGGCGGCGGCAGAAGCGTTCCAGCGCGCCTTTGCCAAAAATCCCCTGACCGCCCCTGATCTTGGTCTGAGCGGCCTTGCCACTGACGCGCTTGCGACCGCGAACGGCTACCGCCAGGCCGCGAGCGATCTTGCCGCAGGGGCAACAGCGCCGCTTGCAAGTTGGCAGGCGCTCAAAGATGCCGTAAGCGGCAGTGGTGCTGCAGGCGCTGATGCGCTTGATGAGGCACAGGCCTCGGCCTCAGGCGTTGCGGATGCCTTGGACAGTGCCACAAACGCGGCCAACTCTGCAGGTGGGGCGGTTAAGGCCGCCGCTGAAGTGGCCAAAACTGGTTGGGCGGCCGTCTCACAATCCTTGGCGGACTATTCCAAGCAGGCGATGGACTGGGGCAAGGGGCTTGGCAGCACTTTGGTCAGCGGCTTTCAATCGGCTGAAACTGCGTTCAAGCAATTTATCACCACCGGCAAGTTCGACTTCAAGTCCTTGGTGTCTTCCATCCTTGCTGATCTGGCCACGCTGGCGTTCAAGCGCGCGGTTCTGGGGCCGATCGCCAACGCGCTGTCTGGGGTCTTTGGGGGTGGAGATATATTTGGCTCGGTTTTGCATGCAGGCGGCATGGTCGGGACTGGCGGAACCAGCCGCAGGGTTCCAGCGCTGGCCTTTGCAGCAGCCCCGCGGATGCATGCCGGAGGCTGGGCGGGCCTTAAACCCGATGAGGTGCCCGCAATCTTGCAGCGTGGCGAGCGGGTGTTGAGCCGTAGGCAGGCAGCGGGCTATGGCGCAGGCGGGGCGGCACCAAACATGTCGATCTCAATTGACGCGCGCGGCGCACAAATTGGCGTGGCCGAACAGATTGAGGCCCGCCTGCGCGCGGCGCTGCCCGAAATCGCGCGCATCGCCAAGCAAAGCGTCGCGGACGGGCGGCGGCGGGGTCAGGCGATATGACAATTCCAGTGTTGCCGCTGGTGCTGGTGTCCGCACTTGAGCGGCAGCTGGTTACTTCCGTGGCCGAGGCACGCTCACCCTTTACCGGCACGTCGCAAATCCAAGACTGGGGCGCATCATGGTGGGAGTACCAGATTGAAATGGCGGTGACGCAAGGCGCCAATGGCCGCAGCCTGTCTGCGTTCTTTGCCGCTTTGGGTGGTTTGCGGGGGCGGTTCCTGTTTCCCGACCCAACGATTGAGGTGCTGGCGGGGGCGGGTAATCCTTATGTTACTGAGATGCAGGCGGCGGGCAGCGCAACGCTACACACGGCAGGCTGGGGACTCGGCCTGCGCGCAGGGGATTTTTTCCAGTTGGGATTGGACGCGACGACACGGCTTTATCAATTGACGGCGGATGTGACGCCAGTGGGTAGCGAGGCCGAACTGGCGTTTGTGCCGTCCTTGCGCGCTGTTGTTCAGGTTGGCACGCCGATTGGCCTGAATGCCCCGTCCGTTCTTCTTCGGCTAACGGCGCCGGTGCCGACGGTCATTGGCCGGGCGGATCAGCACCGGTTTACGATCTCAGCCCGAGAGGCGCTTTGAACTGCGAGGAAATCTGACATGAGCCGAGATGTAACCGCCGCTTTTGCTGCGGCGCTGGCAGAGCAACACCTTCGCCCGGTTATCTTTTTTGAGGGCCAATTCGCCACAGGCTGGGTGCGGATTTGGTCGGGGCTGGGCGAGATCGGCTGGAACGGCCAAACTTGGGCTGGCGCGGGATCGCTTCTGGGCATCGGTGCCCTTGATGAAACCGGCGAGGTCGTGGCGGGTGGCACGGCGGTCTCGTTGTCTGGCGTACCGCTCGATCTGGTGCAAATGGCCATTGCAGAGGCGCGGCAAGGTTTGCCAGGCCGGATCTGGCTCGGGCTTTTGTCTGAATCAGGCCAAATCATCGCCGATCCGGTGCAGGCCTTCTCGGGCCGTCTTGATGTACCAGAAATCAAGGATGATGCTGACAGCTGCGCGATTACCATCAGCTATGAAAGCCGGTTGATCGACCTGACCGTGACGCGGACCTGGCGCTATACCCATGAAAGCCAGCAGGTGCTGTATCCAGGCGATCTTGGCTTTGAATATGTCACCGCCATTCAAGACCGGGAGATTACCTGGGGACGCGGTTAATTTGCGGAGTTGGCCGGGTTTGAGGGACTATTCATCTGGATAAGCTGTGGATAGCTGGCCCGGCAGCGGCCCTGCATGTTCGTGAGGCTCGGCCGGTCTTCGGGGCAATCTTCGGCAATGATGTCGAGCGCTGTGGGCAGCGGCGTATTCGCACCAACACGCTCCACAAAACGTTCTTTGGAATAGCGCCCGAAGCGACCGCAGACAGGGCAGCTGATCTCGACAGTCTCAAAAGGAAAATCAAAGGCGCGCATGCCGCAAAATTGGCGCGCCACGCTTAGATGGGCAAGGAAAAATGATGCCTCACATCGAAAATTGGGAACGCCACCTCGCAGAAGCGATCGACGCAGCACGTGTAACAACCTTCGCTTGGGGCCTCCACGACTGCCCAACCTTTGCTTTTGAGACCCGCATGACCCTGACCGGCGGTGAGGATGTGGCGGCCCTCTGGCGCGGACGCTACAGCACTGCGCTTGGCGGCGCGCGCATCATGCGTCGTCTTGGCTGGGCCTCGCTGGAAGACATGGGGCACGCACTGCTCGGTGCGCCGCGCGAGACGCCGCTGCTGGCCCAGCGGGGCGATATTGTGCTGGCGGACACAGGCCTTGGTTTTGGCGTGGTGATTGGCGCCACGGCCGTTGGCATCACGCCAGAGGGGCTTTCTTTTGCAGCTTTAACGTCTTGCCGGCTTGCCTGGCCAACATAACACGGGATAACCCCATGCCCTTCATCGTCTCAGCCGTCGTCGCCGTAGCGGGGGCGATCAGTGGGGTATTGGCCGCAGGTGGTATTGGCGCGGCCCTGATCCGGATCGGTGGTACGCTGCTGTTGTCTTATGCAGCACAGGCTTTGATGCCAAAGCCGCAGGCGACGCTGCAAAACCGCACGGTGACCATCCGCGAACCCGTGGTGCCGCGCGATCTGGTGTACGGCCGCACCCGCAAGGGCGGGGTTATCGTGTTTCTGAACTCCTCAGGGTCAGACAACACATATCTTGATTTGGTGATCGTGCTGGCGACGCACCGGGTTAACTCCATCGGCGCTGTTTATTTTGAAGGCGAGGTCGCGCTGAATGCTGCGGGGGCTGCGCAAGGTCGCTGGGCGGGCAAAGTAACAATCGAGAAGAAGCTGGGCGATGCCAACCAGACCGCGTTTGCGGGGCTGAAAGCAGCACTGCCTGACAAATGGACCGAGAACCACCGCTTGCGGGGCTGCGCTGCAATCCATCTGCGGCTGACCTATGACCAAGACGCCTACCCGGGCGGCATTCCAAACATCACAGTGGATCTTGAGGGCAAGAATGACATTTGGGATCCGCGCATCCAAGCGTCTGTTTATTGCGAAAACCCCGCACTTTGCTTGGCCGATTATATGTCAAACACCACATGGGGCATTGGCGCACGGATCGGGCAACTTGACGGCATTGATGAGATGGCCCTGATTGAGGCGGCCAACATCTGCGACGAGCCGGTGGCACTCGCAGGGGGTGGGACGGAACCGCGCTATGCCTGCAACGGTGTCATCACGCTCTCCGAGGTTCCCAAAACCATTATCGAGGGGTTGCTGACATCCTTCGCCGGACGCTGCGCTTTCTCGGGTGGGGCTTGGCGCATTCACGCAGGGGCCTGGCGCGCACCGTCCGTGGCGCTGACCTCAGATCATGTTCGCGAGGCCGGTTTGACCTTGGCCACGCGCGTGACGATGTCGTCAAACTTCAACGGGGTGCGCGGACAGTTCGTAAGCCCCGAGAATGACTGGCAGCCCGATGACTTTCCAGCCTATGCCAGTGCTGCCTATTTGGCGGAAGACGGCGGCGAGCAGAAATGGCGCGATATCTCGCTGCCCTTCACCATCTCTGCTGCGATGGCGCAGCGGCTGGCCAAGATCGAGCTGGAGCGTGCGCGGCGTCAAATGACGGTGCGACTGTCGGGCAAGCTGTCCGCTTGGGCGGCCACAGTCGGTGATGTGGTGACACTGTCCTACGCCCGTTGGGGCTTTGCTGCCAAACCGTTTGAGGTGCAGGGCGTCAGTCTTGATCTTGCGGCCTCGGGTGATGCGGCACTGCTGCTGCCAGAACTGGTCCTGCGCGAAACCTCGCTCTTGGTTTACGACTGGGCTGCAAGCGAGGCACAGATTTATGCCGCGGCCCCGCGCACGGCGCTTCCAAATGCTTATGATGTTCCAGCGCCGGGGCCGCCCACGGTTACAGAGGATCTTTATATCACCCGCGATGGTGGCGGGCTCAAGGTTCTGGCGCGCGTTGCCTGGGAGGCAGCCCCTTCAGGCTTTGTTGCTGGCTATCAATTGCAGGCTCGGCAGAGTGTAGGCGCTGATTGGCTGGATTATGGCCGCACCGATGGCACCAGCCTTGAGATCCGCGATATTGCGCCGGGGGGGTGGCAATTCCGGGTGAAAGCGATCTCGGTGCTGGGCGTGTCGTCGGTCTGGCAAACCGCGTCAGTTGAGGTCCTCGGCCTGACAGCACCTCCAGCCAGGCTGGAAAGCCTCACGCTGCAGACCGCGGGTGGCCTTGCCATCCTGAAATGGGCCCGCTCCGTTGATCCTGATGTGCGGGTTGGTGGCAATATCGTGATCCGCCATTCGAAAGAAGTCACGGCGACTTGGTCGGACAGCTATTCGATGGACCGGGTCGGTGGCGGTGAGGCTATTGCCGTGGTGCCTCTGAAGCCCGGGACATACCTGATCAGGGCAGAGGACAGTGGCGGCAGAGCGGGCCCGGAAACTCGCGTGTCTACTAAAGGCGCGCAGGTCTTGGCCTTCTCGACCTTGGCCTATCTGCAGGCCGATCCTGGGTTCGTGGGCGCAAAGACGGGTCTGCAGGTTGTGGGCTCAAACCTGACATTGACGACCGCAACAACTGGCGGCGTCACACAGGTCACGGCAATGGAGGGGCAATACGATTTTGCTGCCGGGCTCGATCTTGGGGCCGTCAAACGCGTGCGGCTGCGTTCTGAGATCGGCGTTGCAGCCTTGGCACTGAACGACCGGATCGATGCGCGCACAGCACTCATGGACACATGGGCCGACTTTGACGGCGCGGCCGGGGCTGAAATCGACGTGCTGTTCGAGATCCGCGAAACTGATGACGACCCAAACAGCAGCCCCAATTGGGGCCCTTGGGGTCGGCTCGACAACCATGAAATCGAAGCCCGCGCTGTTGAGGCCCGGGCCTATCTCTCCACCAAGGATGCGTCCTATACGCCCATCGTCTCCCAACTGCGGCTTTATGCCGATGAGGTCGCCTGAGGGGCTTTGCGTTCACAACGCGCGCGCTTTCGCTGCCTGTGGGCTGCGCCCCCAACGCGAAACCCCGCAAGAAGACTTGATACAGAACGGAAAGCCCTGAATGCCCCAGACATCGAGTTTTGCAATCACCAATGATGCCGGAGCCGCTGTGCGCGCCCGGATCAACGAGGTGATCGCCGCCTTACACTCCACGAGCGCCGGGGCGACGGCACCGACCGCAGCAATTGCGGGTATGCTCTGGGTCGACACTTCTGCCTCGCCGCCGGTGCTGCGGCGGCGCAATGCCACAAACACAGGCTGGGACGCACTTTTGGATGCTGCAGGCAATCTGGCAGGGTTGGCAAATACGGCGCAGGCGCGGGGAAACCTCGGGCTTGGCACAATGGCGACAAAAGCCGCAGTGGATTATGACGCCACGATTGCAGGCAAGGCGGCGCTCACGGGGGCGACATTCACCGGAATTGTCACCGCCCCAAACTTCGTCTCCTCGTCAGATGCGCGGCTGAAATCTGACATTGAGACCATCCCAGATGCGCTGGCGCTGGTTTGCGCTCTGCGCGGCGTGCGCTTCACTATGGATGGGACCCGCCAGATCGGCGTGGTGGCGCAAGAGGTGAAACCGGTTCTGCCCGAGGTCGTGCGGGAAGATCAGACAGGACAATTGTCCGTTGCTTACGGCAATATCACAGGCCTTCTGATTGAGGCCGTCAAAGAACTGACCGCGCGGGTTGCGGCAATAGAGGAGGCACGCCGATGAATGATGGTGGGTTTATCGACATGATCAATTCGGTATTCGGCGGCGCTGTCACCACCCTGATCGGTGCGCTGACCGGACGGCTGATGTGGCATTCAGGCGAGGTGAAACTCGGACGGCGCCGCTTTTTTGGCAAGGAGCTCCTGTGGGAAATCCCCGTTGCCGTTGGTATGGCGCTGATTGGCGAGGCTGCGGCGAATTACATCGGCCTCGCGCAACCCGTCTCGACAGGCTTTGTGGCAACCCTCGCCTATCTTGGGCCCCGCGGGGCTGAGGCGCTGCTGGCGTCCTGGCTGGGCCGCAAGAAGTAACGCACGGGGCGGGCGGGGTCTCAGCCTTCAGCTGTGCTGCGTCCATCCCAGTGGCGCAGATTCCAAGCTGCTCCAACAACAATCACACCGCCAAGCGCCGCCCAACCTCGGGCGGTGTTTCCTTTTGCATGGGACAAAGACATGACCGCTTTTGAAATCGCCCGAAGCTACATCGGCACCACCGAAGGACCGGGGGCCGCAAACAACCCCAAGATCATTGAGATGTACGCCACCATCGGCCAAGATTGGGTCGAGCATGACGACGTGGCCTGGTGTGCGGCCTTTGTGGGGCATTGCCTTGAGAAAGCCGGGATCCGCTCCTCCCGCAAACTGACCGCGCGCTCCTATCTGGATTGGGGTGAGGCTGTGGATCTCGCAGCAGTGCGTCCAGGCGATATCGGCATCATCCCGCGTGGCACCTCGGCTTGGCAGGGCCATGTCTTTTTTATCGACTGTGTTGAAGGCAAGTGGCTGTTTGCCTTGGGCGGCAATCAGGGTGATGCGGTCAGCGTGCAGCGCTATCCGGTCTCAAAGCTGATCGGCCTTCGCCGCGCGCCAGCTTCCGCCTCACGTCGTCCGCCCCCGATCAAGGCGGTGCAATCGATGTTGCGCGATCTTGGCTATCATGAAGTGGGCGCGGTTGATGGTGTGATGGGCAGTCGCACCAGGGGCGCTGTTCTGGCCTTTCGCGCTGACCACGGCCTGCCGCTGGAGCCGGTGATTGACGCCGCTTTTGTCGCAGCCCTTGAGACTGCAAAGCCGCGCGCGGTCAGCCCTGAACGCGCCTCTGGCCAGCCCAACGCCTCGCGCATTGTCACCGCCGCCAATGCGCAGATTGCGCTTGGTGCTGCCGGATCAGCGGGGATTGCCCTGACCGATCTGGCGCCTCTGATCACACAGGCCGAAGATGGGCGCGATCTCGCGACCCGGGTGTTGGACTTGGTCGGGCTTGGGGCGCATGCAGCCACGATCCTCCCCCTACTGGGTGCCGTGCTTTTCCTCGCCATCATCGTCTTTGCGGTTAAATCCCGTGCCGCCCGGATCGAGGATCACCGGTTGGGGAAAACGCCATGATCCTAGGCACACTGCTCCGTTTGGGGACCCGGCTGCGCTTGGGTCTGGCGCTAGCGGCGATTACGATCTCAGCCCTATGGATTGCCTTCGCCAAAGGTCGGGCGCAGGCGCGCGCACATCTTGCTGTCAAACAGGCAGAAGCCCGCATTCGCTCTCTCACCATTGCAAAGGACATCCGCCATGAGCTTGAGGTTTTGCCTGACGCTGAGCGCAAGCGCCGTCTTGCTCGCTGGATGCGGGATTGATCTGCGCGCCCCCGCCGATTGCGATTGGGCCATGCCCATCCTGCCTTCGCGCGCCGATCAGTTGACGGATGGCACTGCATTCCAAATCCTGACCCATAATGAGACCGGCGCGCGGCTTTGCGGGTGGCGGCCATGACGGGGCTGTCGACAGGCGGGGTCTCCACGCTGGAAGGTCCAGTCATTCTAATTGGCTATGAGTATCGTTTGCAGTTGCAAGCAGATGCCGCGCTCTTTCCGCAGGCATGCGTCTTGGCAGCCCAAATGCGGATGCGTTTGGCAGCACTGGAGGTGATTGCCACCCTTTTGAGCGCAACCGGCAGCCTCATACGCATCGATGATTACACCCTCGAGATTGTGGTGGCAGCGGATGTGACGGCTGCCCTCATTCCCGGCAGCGTGGTTGTGGATTTTGTCCGCACTGATCTCACCCCGGAGCGCCCGCTTGGCTTCTCGCTGGAAATCCCGGTTCAGCAATCGGTGACACGGGGACTTTGATGTCATGACAGCCGCGCTCGATTTACGGCTCCAGACCGGACCCATTCGTATTCGCGTCTCGGCGCTGTCGCCGATCACCCTGCGCTTGGCCACAGCGCCGGTGTCTGTCCACCTGCTGGGTCTGCCCGGGCCAGACGGTTTGCGCGGACCTCAAGGCGCGCAAGGCAATCAGGGTGACCCTGGCGTGACCATTCTGCCCACCGACGCGCCCATCAACGGAGGATTTTTCTGATGGCCAACACAATCCAGCTCAAGCGCCGCGGCTCCGGCGTGGCAGGCGCGCCTGCAGCGCTTAAATCGGGCGAGCTTGCCCATAACGAGGTTGATGATACGCTTTATGTTGGCAAGGGGGACGATGGCACCGGCAATGCAACCACCATCGCGGCCCTTGCGGGTGCGGGGTCCTTTGTTGCCTTGACCGGTGCGCAGACGGTGGCAGGCTCCAAAACCTTCACCCTCGTTCCAAAATCTGCCCAAGACGCCAGTGCCGCGACGGATCTCGTGCGCAAATCGCAATTTGATGCGGGGCTTGCCGCCAAGGCCGATGCTGTGCACGGCCATATCATCGGCGATGTGACGGGCTTGCAGGGTGCGCTAGACGGCAAACTCGGCGCATCGGCCAATGCCGTATCGGCAAGCAAGCTTGCGACCGCGCGGACAATTGCACTGGCTGGTGATCTCTCGGGCGCGATCAGCTTTGATGGCGCGGCCAATGTGATCCTCACGGCGGCCGTGGTCGATGATAGCCACAACCACATCATTGCCAACGTGGACGGGCTACAAGGAGCGCTGGACGCCAAAGCGCCCTTGGCATCGCCTGCCCTGACGGGCGTGCCCGTCGCACCGACCGCCAACACCGGAACCAGCACACCCCAACTCGCAACCACGGCCTTTGTGCAGCAGGCCATCGTCGCCTTTGGTCCCGGCGATATGCTGGCGGCCACCTATGACACCAACAGCAATGGCAAGGTCGATACGGCCGAACTGGCCGACGCTGTGCCTTGGGCGGGCGTTACCGGCAAGCCCACCAGCTTTACGCCTTCAACCCACAGCCACACGATCTCGCAGGTGACCAGTCTTCAGGCAGCGCTTGATGCCAAAGCCCCGCTTGCCTCGCCGGGCCTGACCGGCACACCCACAGCACCAACCGCAGCCTCTGGCACCAACACCGCGCAGCTGGCGACGACAGGGTTTGTCGCGGCGGCCATCGGAGCGCTGATTGATGCGGCCCCGGGTGCTTTGGACACGCTGAACGAGCTGGCAGCGTCTTTGGGCGATGATCCTAACTTTGCTTCCACCGTGACCAACGCGCTGGCAGGCAAGCTGGCTGCCGCGTCAAACCTCGCAGACCTGCCCAACAAGACGACGTCCCGCGCAAATCTCGGGCTTGGCAGCATGGCCACGCAAGCCGCAAACGCTGTCGCCATCACCGGCGGTACGATCAACGGCATTGCGCTGGACGGGGGCACGTTCTGATCATGGCCAACACGCTCTTGGTCAAACGCACCACCGTGGCAGGGCGCGTGCCAACGACAGCTCAGCTGGTTGCTGGTGAGTTGGCGGTCAACGTGACCGATGGAAAGCTCTATCTCAAGAAAAGCACAAGCGGCGTGGAGAGCATCGTCGATGTGACAACCGCAGCGCTGAGCGACGCCGAGCTCTTTGCCAAGGTGCTGGCCCAAGATGGACCCGGATCGGGCCTGAACGCTGATATTCTGGACGGGATCCAGGCCAGCGCTTTTGCGCAGTTGGTGGGCGCAAGCTTCACAGGCGCAGTGACCGCACCCGATTTTGTCACCACCTCCGATCTGCGGCTCAAATCTGAAATCACCCCGATCCCGGATGCACTAGGCAAACTGAAAAGCCTCACCGGCGTGACCTTCCAAATGCGGGGCTCGGACAGACGGCAGATGGGTCTGATCGCGCAGGATGTGCAGCGCGTGGCCCCGGAAGCCGTGGTCGAGGCCGAGGGCGTGTTGCGCCTCGCGTATGGAAATCTCATCGGCCTGCTGGTCGAGGCCATCAAGGACCTCGCGGTAGAGGTCGAGCAGCTGAAAAGGAATGCACCGTGATCGAGATCGGACTCTTTGCCATCACCAATTGCGGCGGGGCGCTGCATTACGCGGTTGATATCAAGCCGGATTATGCAGGGATTTCTGTTTTTGAACGCGTGCCTGCAGGATCCGGCACTGGCATGGCCGGTGTTATGTCTTGGGCGGATTTAAAGGCACTCCTTGAGGTTCCGCCTGCCTTTGGCAACAAGGCGGGCTTTGTGGATCTTTCGTACAATGAAACCCTGATCCCTGATCTGCCGGGTACTGACGCCGGGGCGATCTACAAGGGACGGTCCTACATCTTTGCTGATGGTATGAACGGCGTTGATGAGATCGTCGATTATTCCTTGCTGGATATCGCGGTTGGTCAGGGCGGAAGACCCCTGTCCTGGCGCAACCGCTTTGCGCAATCCGCCCGCGAAAAGATCGATTTGTCGTTCCGGCATCGGGCCCGTGAGGGCATTGCCAATGCGCTGGTGGTCTTTTTGCCGTTTGAGGTGCCCTTTGATCAGGCCCGCATTGAGGTGCTGTGTCAGACCGACCCAATCTTGTTGAACGGCACGGTGATTGCCGGGCGGATTGATGATGCAACCATTCCCAAGGATGGCGTCTGGTTCAAGCAATTCTACTTCCACGCAGTCACAACTGAGGTGGTCACGGTCGCGCCAGATGGTCGGGTTGATGTGCCGTTCCAGCTGGTCTGGACCTCGAACGGCAGCACCGTCATGCGGTCCGCCACCTTCAAGCTGGAGGCCGATGCCGGTTATTTGCCGCGCCGCCGCGTCACCACGGATGCAAATGGGCATGGCGTGATCAGCGTCGAGGCCCGAGGCCTTGCGGTTGGCGATGTGATCGCGGTCAAGATCAACACTGAGCATTACACGGCCATTGGCAAGCTGCGCGTTGAGGTGGTGGCATGAGCCTCAAAATAGCGACCAGCACCGAGTTGCAGATGATCTATCCGGCGTTTGTCATGCACAAGCATTGGGAGATGCCGCCGGGCTATAACGACCGGCTTTTTGCGCTGGCGGCTGAGGACGCTGCGGCAAACCGGATACAAGACGCGGGCGACGGCCGTAACATTGGCGATCAGACCAATCATCTGGGCCATCTGCGCCATAACTTTCTAATGGATCGGCACGATCCGGCCATTGCTGTGTTGGCGCAAATGGTGGCAGCGGCAGTGCGGGAATATCTGCAGCTGGCCTACGGCTATGATCATGCGGGCGACATTCAGATGATGTCGGACACCTTCTGGCAGCGCCGCAGTTCGCGCGAGAATGTGGGCATCAACGCCCATACCCATATGCAGACCGATATCGTCTGCACTTATTATCCGCGGGTGGTGCTCGACGCCGATTGCCCCGAGACATCGCTCCATCGCGGGGCCGTGCGTTTCTACGATCCTGCCAATGTTGGCAAGCGGCTCTGGCCCTGCAAAAACCCGGACGCCTATGTCGGCGGCTGGTACGCCGTGGAGCCGAAGGCGGGGTCCATGATCGTCTTTGAGGGCCATGTGCCTCACGACAGCACCTATTTTGAGGGCGAAGAGCGGATGTGCATTCCGGTTCTGTGTTCGCTCACTCTTCCCAACTCTCACTGCAAAGCCGGGCTCGCAGAGATCCTGGCACATCAAGCAACAGGAGACCCGCATGGCGTATAAGGTTGGAACGACCATCGTGATTGATGACAGCGGTACAGTGGATTGGTCGCGCATTGCCAATAAGCCTGCGATCGGATCTGGGACCATCACAGCGGTGACCATTACAAATGGTACACCTTCGGCTGGTGCGTCTGTGTCGGGCAGCGCAAGCAGTTATGCTGGCGCTTATGTGGGCAACTGCTACGTCGAAAGCCTCTCCGGCGGCGGGACGTCAGGTGCTGTGTCAGTCACGGCAAACCGCAAGACGTTCAACTGCAACTGCAATTGCAGGTGTTGAGAATGGAAGTTCGCAACACATCGCTCGATCTATGGCCAACGCGCATCGCCTTTTTTGAGGCTCCCATCGACTGGGCAGTGAACCGGCAATTGGCTGATGAGGCGATTGCCGTTGCAGGGCTGGAGGACGGGGCCAACCCTTCCGCTGCCAAGCGACGCGTTCGTGGCATTCTGGAGCGCAGCACAGCCGGTGTTGCATTGAAGGCGCATCTCTTTGCCTGTGCCAGAGCCATGCTTGGTCCTTGGGCACAATGTCTTGATCCCGATCATTGCGAAAACCGCGCGCTGGTCCTGCAGCCCGGCGCGTTCATCTCCACCCACAAAGACAGCCGCGAGGGTGATCTGACCTGCGTCCACTTCCTGACGGGTGGCGGCGCGGGACAACCGATCAACAGCGCAGGTTCTCCGCGCTTTGTGATCGAGGATCCTTCGCGCTACTTCGACGAAGGCCGTCTGCCGTTTGAGGACCGCCACGGCTATTCGGTCAATCCAAGGCCGGGGCTCTCGGTCTTCTTCCCCTCTCATATCCCCCACAACCAGCATCCCCACTTGGGGAATGCTCCGCATGTGCAGGTCGTCGCAAACTTCCGCGTGACCTTGCCCAGCGATCTTGAAGAAAGGTTATTTGACTGATGTGGTTTGATCTGACCCTTGAGGCGCGTGACGGTGGCCGTCACACCATGCGCTACAACCCCCACACTTCTAAGGCCGAAGGGCTGCCCCTGCCAGTCGAGCCCGGCATCTTCGCGCCCGTGCAGCGGGTGGCGAAAGATAGGCCCCTCGGTAAATCCCGCGCGCCCCGTATTCTGAAAATCCAGCTGGGTCTGTCGTGCAACTATGCTTGCAGCTATTGCAATCAGGCGTTCCAGATTGCGGATGCCACTGTCTCGAAACTGGTGGATGTGGAGCACTTTTTGGTCCAGCTCGACGGCTGGATCACCGATGCCCCGGAAAGTATTGAGCTTTGGGGCGGTGAGCCGTTTCTCTACTGGGCCAAGATCAGGCGGCTGATCCCGGCGCTGGCGGAGCGGTTCCCGGCAGCACGCTTCTCCATTATTACCAACGGCTCACTCCTCTCACGTGAAAAGCTGGACTTCATCGCGGCGCACGACATCGCAATCACGATCTCGCATGACGGGCCCGGCCAGCATCTGCGGGGGCCTGATCCGCTCGCGGATCCCCAGAAACGCCGCTGGATTGAGGCTTTGCTGACTGAGCGCCCGGACACGACGTCCTTCAATGCGGTGCTGACACGTGCACATCATGATCTCGGCGCGCTGAAGGCTTGGTTCGCAGGTAAGGTTGGCTCGGATGTCTTTGTGGGTCTGGAAGGTGTGGTGAATGTTTATGATGCGGCGACGGCCATTGGTACGGGGCGTTTCGAGCCTGCGCAGTTGAACAGCCTCACAAGGTCAATCTTTGAGGCGCTCGTCGAGGACCCAAACGCCTTTGGCCTAGGCGCACGCCTTGACGAGTTCTACGCCTCCATCCAGCGACGCCGCCCAATCGAAGCCCTTGGCCAGAAATGCGGTATGGACCGCGAAGACACAATCGCCGTCGATCTGCGCGGTAATGTCATGACCTGCCAGAACACCGGCGCCAAGGGCGCGCACAAGATTGGCCATGTGGAGGCGTTTGACCAGATTGCGCTCAACACCGCCACCCATTTTGCCTTCCGCCCCGAATGCATGGCCTGCCCGGTTGTCCAGCTCTGCAAAGGGTCCTGCATGTTCCTTGAGGGCGACTTCTTTGCACAATCCTGCGCCAATGAATTCGCGTTTAACATGGGGATCATGATGGCCGCGATTTGGCATCTGACGGGAATGGTGGTGGTTGGGGTGCGGATTTCGCGGAGAATGGGCGCTGATTTCGCGCGATCGTGGGCACGCGTTTCGCGCCATTCTGGGCAGTCATTTCACGGGATCGTGGGCAGGCTGGCCGACGCTTTCATGGAGTCAGGCTTGAACGATTTGGTCAAGCTTTTTTGTGACGGCGGAGCGCCTGCGCAGGCTTTCACCTGAGAGGGTGAGGCGGTGTGCGTTGTGAACGAGGCGGTCGAGGATGGCATCTGCGAGCGTTGGGTCGCCGATGGCTTCGTGCCACTGGTCAACGGGGAGTTGGCTTGTGACGATGGTGGAAGCGCGGCCGTGGCGGTCTTCGAGGATTTCCAGCAGGTCACGGCGCTCCGGGGCGGTGAGGACGGCGAGGCCCCAATCGTCAATGATCAGCACATCCATGCGGGCGATGGTTTTGAGGATGCGTTCATGGCGGCCATCGCCACGGGCCAGAGCAAGGGCCTCGAACATGCGCGGCGCACGTTGATAGAGGACGGGCCGCCCATCCCGGCACGCCTTGTGGCCAAGGGCGCAGGCGATCCAGCTTTTGCCCAAACCGGTCGGCCCGGTTATCAGCAGGTTCTCGTGCCGGGCGATCCAGCCGCCATCGGCAAGATGCGCCATGACACTGCGGTCAAGACCACGTGGGCTGCGCAGGTCCAGATCCTCGACGCTGGCATCTTGGCGCAGAGCCGCAAACTTGAGCCGGGAGGCCAGTTTCTTGGTGTCGCGCTCTGCAGCCTCGCGGTCGACCAGCAGGCCGAGACGCTCTTCGAACGAGAGGGCGTCGAAGGCGGTTGACCTGCGTTGTTCTTCGAGCGCCGATGCAATGCCGGTCAGGCCGAGCGCCAACAGTCGGTCGTGGGTGGGATGGGTCAGCATTTTAGTCCTTTCTCAATGGTAATAGCTGCCGCCACGAATGTTGGCGTGCTGGAGGGGGGCGACCTCTTCGGAGCCTTCCAGGAAGGCGCGATCGAGGCCGGTCTTGAGGATCGAACGAATGGAGGTGACGGTGCGGGCCCGGATGGTCACACCCCGCTGGCAGGCCGCATCAACGCGCTCCGGCCCATAGGTTTTGACCAAGGCCAGCACACCCAGGCAGGTGCGGAACCCCTGTTCAGGATGGGGGCGGTCAGCCATCACCATCTCGCAAAAGGCGGCGACGGCGGGGCCGGTCTTGGTTGCCTGCGCCAGCATTCTGGCCGGGGTCCATTCGGCAAAGCGACGATGGGCCGATGGCATATGGTCGGCCACGGTGACATGGCTGCGCCGCCCCGGGGTGCGCACGTGGCTCGCAACCCTCTGACCACGATGGAATATCTCGACCGTCTGGCCGCTTGTGCGAACATCGACCTCTTGTTTGATCAGCGCGAAGGGCACGGAATACCATGAGCTGTCGACCTCAACGTGATAGTCGGGTGCCACGCGGGCGCGCTTCCAGCGGGCGAAGACATAAGGTTCGGGCGGTAGGGGCTGAAGATTGGGCCGATCCAAAGTGGCAAACAGATCGGCGCGGCTGGCGCCATAGCCGCGCATCACGCGCATGTTCAACTCGTCCAGCAGCCGCCGGATCGCCACGTTCAACTCGGCCAATGAGAAGAACCGGTGGTTCCGCAGCCGCGCCAGAATCCAGCGTTGTGCCACTTGGACAGCCACTTCCACCTTCGCCTTGTCCCGGGGTTTGCGCGGCCGGGCGGGCAGAACGGCGGTGCCATAATGCGCCGCCATCTCGGCATAGGTCCGGTTCAGCCCCGGATCAAACCGGTCTGCCTTGATCACGGCGGACTTCAGATTGTCCGGAACCACCGCCTTTGGCACGCCGCCCAGAAAGGCGAACATCCGGATATGCGCGAGGATCCAATCTTCCAACCCCTCCGATGCCACCGCCTCGGCATAGGTGTGATTCGATGCCCCCATTGCCGCCACGAACAGCTTCATGGCCCGCGCTTCGCCGGTCGTGGGGTCGATCACGTCGATGGTGTCGCCGGCAAAGTCAACGAACACCTTCTCGCCGCCCACATGTGTCTGGCGCATCGTCGGGCGCACCCGACCCTTCCAAGCCTCGTAATGCGTGCAAAACCAAGTATAGGCAAAACCCCCGGGGTGCGCGGCACGGTATTCTTCCCAGAGCAGCATCCGCGTCACCCCAGGGCGGCGCAACTCGCGGTCAATCTCCGCCCAGTCGGGCACAAGCCGCTCCGCGTCCGGCACCGTGGGCGGGGCTGGAAACAAAAGAAGTTCAAGGCTGTCGTCATCGATCCCCTCCGGCAAGGGCCACGTGAGCCCGGCATGACGCGCCCGTTGGGTGTAGCTTCCGACGCTCCCCTTGCTCAGACCGAGGGAAGCGGCAATGGACCGCTCGCTCAGGCCTTGCCCAAGCTTCAATCGCAAAACATCTCGTATCCGGCGCATGTTCAATCGTCCTGTCGGCATCAAGCCACCCCTTCATTCCTGAAGGCGCAACTATCCTCAATTTGCCGACCAGACCTGCCCGCGATCCCGCGAAATCAGTGCCCAGCTTCACGCGAAATGACTGCCCATGATCCCGTGAAATCGATGCCCACCATCAAGCGAAACACGCAGGTTGGGGTGCTGGCTTCACCGCCGAGTTAATAAAATCTGGAAATAGATACCCGCCGCCCTCGCAGTCGCGACGATCTTATTGAGCGCCTGCGCAATGGTGAGTTCTGAGACCCCGCCTAGCGCCTGCGCGCCTGTTGTGGACTGTAGCCGTCCGCAGCAGGCGCGCTTGGCCGACGAGGTGGCCAAGTTGCCGGAAGGCGCACTGATCATAGGCTGGCTCGCAGATTACGCTACGCCGTGCTGCGCGAACAGGCGCGGGCATGTCATCGCGCCCTTTTGAACTCGTTGAAATACGACTGGACTATGCACGCCGATCACGCCTGTTGTCGCTTTAACTACCGCGAGGAAACCAAACCATGTCCCCAAAATACCCCCACATCGCTGTCGAACTAACCGGCCGTGACGGCAACGCCTTTGCCGTTCTCGGCCGTTGCCGCCAGGCCGCACAGCAGGCCGAGCTGCCCGATGACGCAATCGCCACCTTTATGGCCGAGGCCATGGCGGGCGACTATGACCACCTGCTGCAAACCGCAATGCTCTGGTTTAATTGCGTCTGACTAGAACCAGGCTTATTCCTCAGAACTCACCATCTGCTGCTCCAGCGACTGGCGGATCAGACCAATCACATAGGGCAGTTCGTCCAAGTCCTTGATGGCAACCTCGACATCGCCATTGCCATAGTGGCCAATGCTGGTCATGTCCCGAGTGATCCCCTTTGGATCGCGAAGATCGTGAAACTTCATGTTCAGCGACAATCGTAGCCGCCGCGCTTGCGCCACGACGTCGACCACATTCGTTTCCGCCTTGAAGGCGATATAGGATTTGACGATCTCCTCGGTCATGCAGGGATCAAGCGCTAAGATTTCCCGACGCAGCGCCTGAAACAGTGGCTGCATCAATCCGCCCTCATCAACAGTCGGGTGGTCCGCCAGCGTGTATTCCGCTGTGCTGTCCGCTTGGGGCAGATAGCCTTCGAGGACCGAAGGCGACAGCCGTGGCGCATCCCAGACCTTGACCGCGATGCCGGTCAGTCGCTCAGCCCGCTTCGCGATTGCATCTTCATTCCAGGTATCAATCGCACCCAAGCCCTCGTTCAGGCGCAAAGGACTTTCTCGGAAGCCGCCATGCATGTCCCGCTTTTCGGGAAACGGCCGATCACTATATTCGGCGTTATAGCCTGTGAGCGTAAGGTTCCCGACCGTATGCAGCAAGGTTTCCTGCACCCTTTTCCAGTCCGGCCCGAGCGCATTGCGCCAGGCAGACGATAGGTTCTCGTTCTGCGGCATGATATGCTCGATCGTGTACTCATCGACAGCAACGCGCTCTTTGCGATCAAAGTTTTCGAGACGGCGCAACCAGTAGGACCGGCTACGGAAATTGTAGAGATCGCGAAGGGCCATGCCGCGGCGGAACTCTTCGTCATCGGGAAAGCGTCGATACGAGGGCATGGTCATGAAGTGCGCTTCGATGCTCTCCAGATAGCAGTCCTTCCGCAATACTCGGCCAAAGGTTGCGAAGGTCTTGTTCAATGAGTTCGTGGGAATGGCGCAGATGGCGCGTCGAAAAACGTAGGCTTCGATCAGGCGAACGGCACGCAGAAAATCAGGCTTTGGCAATAGGCCTGCTACAAAGTCGTGATACAGTTCGAGCAGGAACGGAAAGGCAACTTCGACCTTCAGCTCTCGCAGATCCCGGAATGCAACGGCGAGGTCTGGGTCAGGTTCTTTCCCCAGCGCCATACGACTGTAATGCCGGGCAAAGGCATGAATATCCTCGACAAGTGCATCCACTCCTGCCGTCGCCACTATGGGTTCACGAGCATAGTCCTTGAACGCGGTATAGACGTCGCGCAGGTTCGGAATCTCGCCAGTCCGCAAGGTCAGGTAATGCCGCATGAAGGCGTCAAAGTGCGCGCCATAACCGTCTTGGGGAAAGCTGACCTCCATTGGGTGCCAGTGGTCCCCATATATCTGGCTTTGATGGTCCGGCTCCAACCCCATCAGAACGAAATTGCGGATCAGGTCCGCCTGGCTCAGTTCACGGCCTGTAGAGTTCATGCTCTCGAAAATAAGCTGCGGGTTGTCCTGATCGCGGGTCAGTGAAATGTCCACGACCATCAGCTTGGCCAGCCCCTCGCAGAGCGCTTTCAGATCTCCATTCATTCCCGCGATCCGGGTTTCAAAGAAAGCAAAGTTCTGCATCACCCGCATGGACCCATCATCGGGCATAGGTTTTTGCTGCATGATGGCCAGCAGGGTCGCGCGGTCACCTTGGGTCAGAAGGAGCTTGTAGCGCCGGTCCCCCTTCTCAAGCGGGTTGAGCAGGAAGTAACTGCGTACCTTTTCGCTCGAGAACCCGTCTACCGGCTCTTCATCGCCCAGCGCCCGCGCCAGCGCCTCGAGAATGAGCATGACCGAGGTCAGTCGTTGTTGCCCATCGATTACCAGAAGTGCGTGTTTCGCTTGATGGTGGGCATCGATTTCACGGGATCATGGGCAGTCATTTCGCGTGAAGCTGGGCACTGATTTCGCGGGATCGCGGGCAGGTCTGGTCGGCAAATTGAGGATAGTTGCGCCTTCAGGAATGAAGGGGTGGCTTGATGCCGACAGGACGATTGAACATGCGCCGGATACGAGATGTTTTGCGATTGAAGCTTGGGCAAGGCCTGAGCGAGCGGTCCATTGCCGCTTCCCTCGGTCTGAGCAAGGGGAGCGTCGGAAGCTACACCCAACGGGCGCGTCATGCCGGGCTCACGTGGCCCTTGCCGGAGGGGATCGATGACGACAGCCTTGAACTTCTTTTGTTTCCAGCCCCGCCCACGGTGCCGGACGCGGAGCGGCTTGTGCCCGACTGGGCGGAGATTGACCGCGAGTTGCGCCGCCCTGGGGTGACGCGGATGCTGCTCTGGGAAGAATACCGTGCCGCGCACCCCGGGGGTTTTGCCTATACTTGGTTTTGCACGCATTACGAGGCTTGGAAGGGTCGGGTGCGCCCGACGATGCGCCAGACACATGTGGGCGGCGAGAAGGTGTTCGTTGACTTTGCCGGCGACACCATCGACGTGATCGACCCCACGACCGGCGAAGCGCGGGCCATGAAGCTGTTCGTGGCGGCAATGGGGGCATCGAATCACACCTATGCCGAGGCGGTGGCATCGGAGGGGTTGGAAGATTGGATCCTCGCGCATATCCGGATGTTCGCCTTTCTGGGCGGCGTGCCAAAGGCGGTGGTTCCGGACAATCTGAAGTCCGCCGTGATCAAGGCAGACCGGTTTGATCCGGGGCTGAACCGGACCTATGCCGAGATGGCGGCGCATTATGGCACCGCCGTTCTGCCCGCCCGGCCGCGCAAACCCCGGGACAAGGCGAAGGTGGAAGTGGCTGTCCAAGTGGCACAACGCTGGATTCTGGCGCGGCTGCGGAACCACCGGTTCTTCTCATTGGCCGAGTTGAACGTGGCGATCCGGCGGCTGCTGGACGAGTTGAACATGCGCGTGATGCGCGGCTATGGCGCCAGCCGCGCCGATCTGTTTGCCACTTTGGATCGGCCCAATCTTCAGCCCCTACCGCCCGAACCTTATGTCTTCGCCCGCTGGAAGCGCGCCCGCGTGGCACCCGACTATCACGTTGAGGTCGACAGCTCATGGTATTCCGTGCCCTTCGCGCTGATCAAACAAGAGGTCGATGTTCGCACAAGCGGCCAGACGGTCGAGATATTCCATCGTGGTCAGAGGGTTGCGAGCCACGTGCGCACCCCGGGGCGGCGCAGCCATGTCACCGTGGCCGACCATATGCCATCGGCCCATCGTCGCTTTGCCGAATGGACCCCGGCCAGAATGCTGGCGCAGGCAACCAAGACCGGCCCCGCCGTCGCCGCCTTTTGCGAGATGGTGATGGCTGACCGCCCCCATCCTGAACAGGGGTTCCGCACCTGCCTGGGTGTGCTGGCCTTGGTCAAAACCTATGGGCCGGAGCGCGTTGATGCGGCCTGCCAGCGGGGTGTGACCATCCGGGCCCGCACCGTCACCTCCATTCGTTCGATCCTCAAGACCGGCCTCGATCGCGCCTTCCTGGAAGGCTCCGAAGAGGTCGCCCCCCTCCAGCACGCCAACATTCGTGGCGGCAGCTATTACCATTGAGAAAGGACTAAAATGCTGACCCATCCCACCCACGACCGACTGTTGGCGCTCGGCCTGACCGGCATTGCATCGGCGCTCGAAGAACAACGCAGGTCAACCGCCTTCGACGCCCTCTCGTTCGAAGAGCGTCTCGGCCTGCTGGTCGACCGCGAGGCTGCAGAGCGCGACACCAAGAAACTGGCCTCCCGGCTCAAGTTTGCGGCTCTGCGCCAAGATGCCAGCGTCGAGGATCTGGACCTGCGCAGCCCACGTGGTCTTGACCGCAGTGTCATGGCGCATCTTGCCGATGGCGGCTGGATCGCCCGGCACGAGAACCTGCTGATAACCGGGCCGACCGGTTTGGGCAAAAGCTGGATCGCCTGCGCCCTTGGCCACAAGGCGTGCCGGGATGGGCGGCCCGTCCTCTATCAACGTGCGCCGCGCATGTTCGAGGCCCTTGCTCTGGCCCGTGGCGATGGCCGCCATGAACGCATCCTCAAAACCATCGCCCGCATGGATGTGCTGATCATTGACGATTGGGGCCTCGCCGTCCTCACCGCCCCGGAGCGCCGTGACCTGCTGGAAATCCTCGAAGACCGCCACGGCCGCGCTTCCACCATCGTCACAAGCCAACTCCCCGTTGACCAGTGGCACGAAGCCATCGGCGACCCAACGCTCGCAGATGCCATCCTCGACCGCCTCGTTCACAACGCACACCGCCTCACCCTCTCAGGTGAAAGCCTGCGCAGGCGCTCCGCCGTCACAAAAAAGCTTGACCAAATCGTTCAAGCCTGACTCCATGAAAGCGTCGGCCAGCCTGCCCACGATCCCGTGAAATGACTGCCCAGAATGGCGCGAAACGCGTGCCCACGATCGCGCGAAATCAGCGCCCATTCTCCGCGAAATCCGCAACCAGAAGCGGTGATTGGTTGATAATCTGATAAAGCCCAGCCTGCACATAGACGATCGACCCCACGAAATGAGCGAGGACATCAGACCGTTGTCCCGCGCGCATGATGTCGTCCCAGAGCTGCTGACATTCGCGTTCGGTCCAGCTGTAGGTTCGCTGATAGATTGGAATGACAAACTGGGGCGAGCGCTTCAGGAACTCGAGCATATTTGCTTCGCTGGCTTTCATCTTTCCAAGTCTCCCAAAATCGTTGTGGCCACAGGTTTGCGGTGCCTTATATCCGATCTCCACTAAATGTCGCAGTAGTTGCTGCAAAACCCAGCCGCTCTGCCACATCCTCATAGTTCGGGTCAGCGGCATATAGACGTTCGAACTCGCGCCTTGCCTGTGCCTTGCGGCCTACTTGGTCATAGAGAACCGCGCGATCATAGCGGATCTGCCGCATTAATACCTCGGGGCGGTCCTTATGGCGGCGATTTGCCAAGGTCAGCACATCGATCGCTGCATCGGGCAGGCCCAACTTGGCCAGCGCCTTGCCGCGATAAAGCAGGATCGCGGTGTCGACCGGGGTCTCGTTTTCGACATTCACCGTGGCGCGCACCACCCTCTCCATCAATGCGCGGTCATCAGGTGTGTCGAGTGCCAGTTCAGCAAAAGACACCAACACCACTGGGTCTGTCGGGTCCAGTTCCATAAGCCGTTCCAGATGCGCCATGGCATCACGCGACCGGTCCGCCAGTTGCGCAATCTCCACAAGTGCCAATCGCGTGCCGCGCTCGCGCGGGAATACATGCGCGAAGATATCCTTCGTGATTGGCAAGCTGGCCTGCGCGGCGATCTCGTATTTGGCGAATAACGTGCCCAGATCATTGACCATGCCCAGTGCATGCTGGAAATGCGCCTCTGCTCGGTCGAACTCCTCGCGGCGGAGCCGGATCATTCCAGCCATCCAGGCAGCATCGGGCAGGTCGCCTGCTTCTTCCAGAGCGGTCAGTGCCGCGTCCTGATCACCATCATTGAGCGCGCGGATGCCATCAATGAATCTCCGCTCCACTACTGGCGTCATCAGACGTTGAAAGAAGCCAAGCTTCAACCGGTCGCGCTGCGGCACAGCTGGCGCAGGTGCGGCCTCGCCTCGCTCAGCACGCTTACTGTCATGGACGGTGTAGAAAAGCCCGGTCCCGGTCAATCCTGCCGTCATGCGGTTTCCGTTTGGGCTGATAGTGTATTTCGCGCCGCGCGGGCCCAGCGACAGCGATGCCATTGATTTCGACAGGTTCAGCGTGACCCCGGGGGCCAGACGGATGCGGCGCCAGAAGCGGAAACTCATGCCCCTTCCCTATCAGGAGCTAAACGCACGTAGGTGACATAAAAGCCCTTGAGCATCCGGTGCTCCTGAATCCGGTCCCCAAGGGAAAAACCCTCCGTTTTGATAGGCGGCTGGAAAATATCGAGCCCCCGATCCAACACCATCTTCCAGCCAGTGTCGGTGACAATATCGCGGGCATGGGCGGTACTAGAAGTATCGAAAGCCCAGCTGAACTCGACACCAGTGCCTGTACAGGCCGTGGTGATTGACTCGAGCAATTCGCGCTGACGGGAGATGTTGCCCTCATCGGGCCCTGTCACAAGGTGAACCTTGATCTGATCCTCCGGAGGCTTCCTGCGGATCACCATCTCGACGAATTCCATCATGTTCCTGTGCTGGTAAAACAGGCGAATGTACGGATCGGTCACGATGATGCGACTGGCCCCATCGATATAAGGCCCAAAAAGCTTGTCGTAGCTCACGCCCTTTCGGTTTTCCGCAAAGACATGGTGGCCCTCAGCTAGTTTTGGGGCGGGCAGAGATTTGGGTGAAATCGGAGCAACCGCTGCAGTGTCACGCGCATCGTCTTCAGATGGCTGATGAGCGCTGGGCGTGGCCCCGGTGGCGTTTCCCTGGTCCTTTGGGTCAAGAGCTGGTTTGAGGTGATAGAACTGTGGATATTCCTCCTCTTCGACCGTGCTGACCCTCCGCCTTGCACCGTCAGAGCCAACGTAATGAAAATCGACGTCCGGGTAGGTACTGTCGATCCGCGCGAGTTGGTCCTTCACCCGCTTGCGGCTTTCCATGGCAAGACGCAGCAGTTCCTCAACCTCGGCCTCGGTCTGGCTGCCATCAGGGAAGAGCAGCTTCAGCATGCCCGACATCGTCTTGTATATCGCATCCCGGTCTCGCGTCGAAATCTTCTCGCTGACCTGAAAGAACTGGTCTGGCCGGTTCGAAAAATCTTCTGACCGCAGATGACGCAGGATCTCGGCCAGGTAGTCGACAATGAAGCCATAGCCCTTGGTGAACATCTCACCACGGATGACGTCGATCTCCCAGCCGGGCAGATAAGCGTGCAGACGATCGATGAACGCAGAATCGTGAAACTGGCTTGGCAGCGCCTCGAAGAGATCGCTGTTCTTCAGCATGAAGGGCACATTGTGGTCGGTATTGCCCACGAACGAGAAGCTGGCCTCCGCGCCCATTGGGTTGACGCCCCGCGAGAAGGACTTGTTGGCCATATAGTTTTTCATGATGTCGACCAGCGCCCTGTTCGCGGTCTTCTCGCGTCCGGCAAATTCGTCGAAGGCAACGACGTCCCAATAGCCGACCAGCCCGATACGCCCGTTCGAGTTATTCACGAAAAGCTTCGGGATGCTGACCTCTCCGCCTGAAATCAGCTGCCCATGGGGCGAGAATTCTGAATAAATGTGGGACTTGCCCGTTCCCTTTGGCCCCAGCTCGATCAGGTTGTAGTTTCGCTCGACAAAAGGGATCAGCCGCAGCAGTTGCAGCAGCTTGCTGCGCCGACCGAAGGCTTCCGGCCTGAAGCCAATGGTTTGCATCAGAAGGTCAATCCACTCATCCGTCGTGAAGGCGCTCCTGACCTCGCGGTAATGGTCATAGTCAACCTTGGCGATCTGGATCGGCTTGATCGACTCCAGGATCCACGGCGAGATCCGGGATCTTCCGAAAATTCGTATTGCACGTCAGCAATGCACCACACCCCGGTCACGAGCAGCTTGGGGTGCGCCTTCACCGTGCCACTGTCGACAGCGACCTTCTTGATGCCAAGATTGTCAAACACAGCTTCATAGCTGTCGGTCTTCTCGTTCAGCGAGACACTGACCTGGTCGATAACCTTGTAACGGCCCTTTTCCTTGATGGTCGACTGGATCAGCCCGGCTTCACTGCGGTGGACATAATGCTTGCGCAAGATTTCCTTCACCGTCTCGATGCCGGTCAGGATCGACGCCTCATCATCGGTCGCACAGTACTGGCCAAGCAGGTATTCTAGCACATATGTCGGCACGATCGCGTTGCCTTTGACCGCTTTTACGAGGTCTTTCCGGACGACAAATCCCGCAAAATGTTCGTTGATCTTGGCGTCGAGGTCACTCATCCGCAGGCTCCTTAGAAATCAAAGTCAGTGGTGATGCCGCGCCGAAGCTGAAAACGGTGGCTGGCATAGTCCTGATAATGGCTGGTCTTTCCCACGCGTTCGCGCAGCTTCAGAATGACATCCTGATTGTTGAAACGGTCGGCATCCCGCGACAGCAGGAACTTGCGCGGCATCTCGCGCTCGCGGGCATTCTCCGACCTGAAATCGAAGAGCAGCGTGTACTCATCCGAAATCAGCGTGCCGTCGGTCGCATAAATGCCCACCAGCAATTCCCGAGACCGCATCTTCTCGGAAACTGGCTGAACCTGATAGAGTGCCACAGCCGTCTGGCCCGAAGAGATCAGGCTGCGACCCGTCACGAAGATCTGCACCTCGACATGGCCCACGTCGGCCTCGCGCTGCTTGCCGACCCGGATGACGGGTATGACAACTTCCTGGAGCGCAGCCCCGCCATGAACAAAGCGGCTGCCAGCGCCTTTCACCCGCATTCGGTTGATCGAGTTCGGGATCAGAACCTCCAGATCGCCGGACAGGCCAAGGCCTGTGGCCGTGAAATGCTTCATGCCTTGGGTCGCGCTGAGCCCGCGACCGATCACAAAACGGCGATTCCGAAACAGGATCTCAGCCCCCTGCGGATCGGCAATCGCGAAATCGCTCTCATCGAGCACGCGGTGCTGATACAGGAACCCGTGGTCCGCTGTTATCAGGATGTTGGAGAAATTGGCCGAGGTCAGCTTGCGCACAAGCTTGGTCAGATCCTCGATTGCGTCCTCTGCCGCCTCGGGCAACTGCTCCTCGGTTTTCAGATCATCGCCGATCGCGTCGATGCGATTGTGGTAGATGTAGACAATATGATGATCGCGGAAGAGCGCCTTTCCCTCTTCCGTGCGCATATTCATGACATCTTTGAATTTCAGGGCCTTGGCACTGTCGCCCTTCCGACCAGCCGCAAGCAGCCTTTCTCGCGCGGCGGTGCCCTTGGTGTTCTCACCACCCGCCAAGATATCGCCACTACCGTCCTCTGCCATCGCCAGTCCGTTATGTGGCAATAGCGCGGCCATGCCGAGCTGGGTATAGCTGGGCAGCGAACTGATCATCGGCTTCAGTTCTGCATCGAACCGATCCAGCGCGCGGATGCGGCGCAGGCATTCCTCGGCCACCTCAAAACGCAGCGCGTCCGATATGATGACCGCAACTTTCTGATCTTTGCGCCGATACTCAGCGGCCTGATCCCGATAAAAATCGGCCTGCGAGGCAAAGCCGGGGATCTTCCACTCGCTCAGGCCCGCGATCTGGTCCTGCCAGGCATCGTTCACCGTCAGAACGAAGCTGTTGGTGTAGCGGTTCTCAACCGAGTCATGCAGATCGGCCAGCAGCGAGGCCTGACCGCTTTTCTGCATGTGGTAGATGAACTTGCGGTACAGCTGGTCCAGCTTGTACCAGCTCGTCACATAGCGCCGCACCCCCTCGGCCGGGCTGGTCATTCCAAGGTTCGCCTCGGCCATCGCCTGCTGGAATTCGGTCGCAAAGCTGATGGCCTGATAGATGTCCTCGTACTTCGGATACCAGTGGCTCTGACGCCGCTCGCGCACCCATGTCAGAACCTCGGGCGCGCTCACGGTCTGGGTCGACATGGCCTGCACGATCTGACGGATGATGTGGCGGTCGATCTCCTCAAAGTGGTCGGTCGCGACCACGCCGCGGAAATCGCGTTTCAGCAGGTCGGCGGGGATTTTCAGCAGGTCCTGATACCGGGCGGACAGCTCCTCGAACGCCCCCGCCCAATGCCGGTTGTTCTTCCAGCGGCGAAAGACCAGCAGCGCCTCGGCGTTCAGCGGTCCATCCTCGGCCAGTGCGCGCGTATAGGCTGACTGGAACAGGGAAATCGCGAAATCCTCGAAATCCGGCTCGTGGGAGCGATAACCATAGGCCTGCCCGACCTGCGTCCAGAATATCTCGGTCAGCCCGGATCGCTCGATCAGGCGCAGCGCGTCGTCCTTGCCCGCTGCCAATTCCCCCAGCAGCGCCTCGATCACCGTATCAAGGCCACCCTCAGCTCCGGCGCAGACGGCCAGCATCCGCAGGCGCATCTGCGTCTGGGTGTCCGACGCCTGCATCAACCGTTTCAGCGCATCGACCCGGACCTTGGCACGGTAAAACTCGGTGTGTTCGCGCACCACGCTTTCGAACTGCGTGGGCAGGCCGAGTTCGGCCATCCAGATCGCCGCCTGGTCGGCCTTGAACACCACCGTCGCAAGCTGAAGGTCGAGCAGCCAGTTATCGGCCATCGGCGGCTCGGGGCCGTCTTTGTAGATCAGGAACCGCTGCTTCGGTTCCTGCCGCAGCATCCGGAATTTAAGGCCGAACTCGTTGCTTTTAATCTCGACCTTCTCGACCCCGTCCAACGCAAAGCTGTCGAACGCCTCGCGCATGTCGCGGGCGGTGTCGTACCAGAACACCAGCCGGTGCTCGTCGAACATCCGCGCAAGGCTGGCGTGGATGCGCTCACTCATCCGTGGCCTCCAGCCCGGGGATCTTCTTCAATGCGGCACCAAACAGGGGGTAGTTCGCCTTGACCCCGGCATCCAGATCGATCTCCATCTTTTGTTGCGCCAGCGGAAAGACCACCTCGCGCTCCCATTCGTTCAGCTCGTCTAATTGCTTGGCGATGGCGCTTGCGTCCTTCAGCGCCTTGGTGCGCTGGGCCTGGCTGGCGCTGGCGTCGTCGGCCAACTGGTCCAGCCGCGCGCGTTCGGCCTCCAGCTTGGACAGATAGGCGCGCAGGTATTCGTTCAGCAGCACCGACACCGTGTCGGGGCGGTAACGGTGCATGTAGATCAGCGCCTGAAAGCTGCCCTTGGGGCTGGCGAATTGCCAGTAGATCGGGCGCTTTTTATAGCGCTTCACATGGTCGGCATAGAAATCCTTGGTGAAATACTTGCGGATATCGCGGCCCAGCGCGTCTTCGATAAAGCGCAGGTTTTCGCGGAAGGTGTCTTCGCCAAAACTTATGCGCAAGAACTGGCGGAAGCGGTCGGTGATGTCATCGGCGAACCAGTCGGCGTCGAGCACGGGGATCACGTTGTCCTTGTCGGGCATGAAGCTGGGGTTGGGAACGCGGGCGAGGTAGTCGGCCAGCGTCTCGCCCTGATTGGCGAGGATCAGGCCGGGGGCGTCGAGGCTGTAGCGGCCGAACATGCAGCCCACGGCATAGGACAGGTACTCGGCCACGGTATCGGCGCGCAGGCGGGTCTCGCGGTCGGCGTCGCTGGCGTTGCCGCCATAGCGATAGGCGGGGTTGCAGGTGAGGGTGATTTCGTTCAGCGGCACCTCGGGGGTCAGCTCGTCTTGCAAACCGTAGGCGTCGATGAAGATGCGGTTGTTCTCTTCCTCCAGCCGCTGCATCTCATCCGTCATGCCCTGCCAATGGGTGCGCAGGGTGGTGTAACTGGCCTCCAGCGTCTCGGCGCGGTGGTCGGGGTGGAGCAGCGGGAGCATGGTGAAATCCCATGAGGTTTCGTAGGCGTCCCAGTCGGACCGATGATTTTCGATCAAGATGCTGGCCTTTTTTTCGAACTCTGGCTGCCTTGCCTCAACAGGCTCCCAAGCAGGTACTCGCGCCAAGTCTCCCACGTTGTTTGCCAACGTAGGGTTGATAAAAGCCTTAAAATACTGGGAAACCTTGGTATTCAAGTAAGAAAGCGAAACACCTATAGGGGCGCCGAAGTAGAACGATGAAAGATCACCCGGAACTATTCCACTTGGATGCATTCGAAATGTATCCGAGATGCTCGTGACCTTGCCCCAACATATTGCCTCCTGAAAATAGAGGTGTTCACTTGCAACGATAGATCTGGGGAAACTCTTGATCTCGCTCCCATTATTCTTCCAGTTGATGATTGAGTCAAAGTTCCCGTACCACTTCCGGAATGGGCCGCCACTATTCAGGCGGCCCCATTTCTTTTTCGATGCAAGATATTCTCCGCGCGAGTTGGCATTAAAATTGATCCGGTCCGCGGAAGCCTCGTGCCAAAGTCTTACGAAGCGTTCCTTGTCGCCTGTCTGCAAGCCTCGTCTGGTGTCGCCGTAGTCTCTAATAAGCTTTCTTTGGAAAGCGCTGGTTGTTGCGTCATTTACCCAATAGGCGAATGGGTTCCCAGGGATGACGCTCAGATCCTTCGCACATGCGCTCGAAGTTCTTTCGTTTATTGGCGGAAACTCAATAGGCACTCCATTTTTGTCAGATTCAAAATAGCGCAGACAGAAGAAACTACCTTTGAATTCAGGCTCTACAAACTTTCGCGAAACAAAAGCAACCGTGCCAAAACTAATACCCATGCTTGTCCCGCCTTTGCCGAGGTATGGCATGTGAAGCATCGTGTTCATGGTACTTTCTGATAGCATTTTAAACCGCATCGTCTCGAATGAAGAGAGGAACATCCAGCTCTCCATTGTAACCATCGCCACGTAAGAATGTTTGGAGCCGATAATGTACCCACGCTCAATAAAAGCAGAGAACAAATCAAACCGGCTTTCAGGATAAGCTCTCTTTGCGAACTCCTGAAGTTTCCCGTTCATACCTTTTCCGCCCATATAAGGCGGATTAGCCACGACCACATGATACTTCGACGACAACGCCTCTGCCATGCTCAGCACGGCCACAACACGCGCCTGCACGTCGCGCAACAGCAGATCGCCCGCAAAGTCGCGCGCCGCGATCACCCGCAGCGCCTCTGCCGGATCGCGCAGCTTCGGCACGATCAGCGAACCGAAGTTCTTGGCCTGCTCGAACTGCCCCAGCGTCTCACGCAATTCCCCCGTGAACAGATCGCGCCCCACCACGGCGGCCACGTCCTGCATCTCGGCGGGCGTAAAGCTCACATTCTGCAACACGCAGATGTCGGGCGTCACCCCCATCCGCAGGAACCGCCGCCGCCCCAGTTTCGCCGCCGCCTTCATCACCAGCGCAAACGCCGCCAGCGCACCCGCGCGGTCGTCAATCTCTACCCCTGTCAGGTTGTGGGTCAGGATCAGCGCCGGGATCGTGTCGGCCTCATACCCTTCTTCCTCATAGATCGCGTAGAGCAGATCAAAGGCATAGGTCAGCATATGCCCCGACCCGCAGGCCGGATCGCAGATGCGGATTTCTTCGGGGCGGGCAATGCGCAGAAAGTCTGTCTCGGCCTCAACCGGGGCGATGTAATAATCCATCCTGGAGGCAAGCGTGCTGGCGGGCCGGTTCAGCAGCCACAGCCGCCCCAGCGAGTTTTCCACCAGATAGCGCACGATCCAATGCGGCGTGAACAGCTGCGTCGCGGCGGGGATATTCTCGGCAGTGATCTTGATGTTCTTTTTCAGGCCCGCGAAGACCTGATCCTTTTTCTCGGAGATATAGAACTGATAAAGCCAGCCGATGATCTCGACATCGCGGCAAGCGCCCTCGGTCATCACCTTGCGCAACTCGGCCAGGATGGAGGTTTGCGACAGCAGATCCTCGGGCATCAGCAGTTCGGTGAAGTCGTCGATCTGCTCAAACAGAAACGGCATGGGGCCGTGCCACTGGTTGCAGGCATGGACCAGCAGCAGCCGGTACGCCTCGGCCTGCGGATCGTTCGAGGGCGTGCGCCCGGACAGCAGGGCGGCAATGGCATCCGGCGCGCCATCGGGCAGGTTGCCCGCCAGCGCCTCGGACAGAATCTCAGGGCGCGTGGCCCCATCGGCGGGCGAGACGACGCGCGGGTTGGTATAGCCGTTGGCATCCATGAAGCGCAGGGCGGTGAAGCGGTTGAACCAGGTATAGGCGACCTGTTCGATGACCTGCTGCTTGCCATTCTGCGCGATGGCGGCATCCAGTTTTTTGATCGCAGCTGCGTGTTCGCGCCGCACGGGCGAAGATGGATCAAGGACAAGGGCCAGTTTTGCAGTGACCTGATCGATTGACAGGTTGCGCGCCGATTGCGCAAACTTCTTGAGAGCGTTGGTATCCATCAGACGATCACCTTCTTGCCCTGCTGGATCTGTGCCATCAGGGTCTTTCGCAGTTCATTCACGTATTCGTCGACATCGGCTTCTTCGGCCAGATAGGTTCGCGGGTACGCAACCTTGATGTCGGACGCGTTGACATAGCTCGGGGGCTTGGGGGCCGGGGCTTGCCGGTCGTCAGAGCCCGGAGGTGGCGACGGTGACGTGGTGGCCTGTACCATCCGCGAGATGTCCGCCAGCACCTGCTGCATCAGACTGGAGCGCGCGCCATTCGCCCGGTCCCGCAAGATCGGGATCATGGTGACGGATTCAAGACCAGCGCGGTGGTTGTCCAAGCGGTGGCGGATCGTGTCCTGCTGATCAGGCGTCAGAGCGAGGAACTCTGCCGTTTGGGCCACCTTACTGGCGCACTCATCCACGGCGGTGATCACCGCCTTGCGTTCCTTGAGGACGTCAAGTTCGACCTTGTCCTTCAGGGCGTATAGGTCAGATTTCAGGGACTGGATCGCGGTGCCCTTGTAGCAGTCGGGATCGCGCAGCGCCGCGCGCAGCTTTTCCCCGGCGGCGGCATCGACATAGCCGATATTGGCATCCTGTGTCTGCAAGAAGTCGCGGACATCGTCATAGATTTCAAGCTGCGCCCCGCCCATGAAGCTGCGGATCTTGTCGAGGATGCCCTCCTTGGCATCGAGCAGCGCATTTTCCTGTTTGACCGGTTCGGTGATGTACCAGGTCGCAGGCTTGCCGATCATGGCGACGATCTGATCGCGAAAGGGCTCAAGCGCCACGAGGAACGGATACTTGAACTTTTCGATGACACGCTGGTTCAGTTCATCGGCGAGCTTGCGAATGCTGTCCGCCCATTCGGCCCCCAGAACCCGTGCATCCGACCCGTCAGCAGGCAGGCCGAACAGCTCTTTGTACATGTCCTTCGCGGCCTTGATTTGCGACGAGGTGAATTCCAGCTGCGGGGTCAGAAGGACATTGCCCAGCATGTGGCTGTTGTTTAAGGCCCGCGCCAGATCGGCGCCTTCCAAAGAGGTGCCGTCCGAGCGGGCTTCGCACTTGCCCTTTCCGGACAGGCTGGCCGCAAGGCAAAGCGTCGCCACTGTGGGCCAGCCATAGGGCTTCGCACCAAATCGCTCGGTCAAGTATTTGGCCGATACCTTTACCCCGTTGCGGGCCTGACCCTGAACGTGGTTTAGAACATCCTGTTCCGCCTCGGTCAGACCAGTCCCGGCGCCTCCGAAAAGGCCACCTGTCGGGCTGGCGGCCTTGGCAATGTCTGCCTCGACATAGCTCACGCCGCGCAACATCGTCAGGTTGACGTAAACCTTGTCAACGAGCGCCTGGAACGCCTTCACGACGCGATCCTGAGGCTCGTCACCTCCGATGTCGAGTTCGTCACCGCGCACGAAGAGGCGCGCAGAGGCCATCAGCTTGCGAAGCCGCAATTCAAGGTCTTTCGCGCGGCGGCCATTCTGCTCGCCCTTTTCAAGAATGATCCGGTCACGGCCAGGCTGTGGCGAGCCACTGCGTGATTGCCGGATGAACTTGTCGGTTTGGCGGAACAGCGTCAGATCGCGAATAAACCGGACATCTGGCTGCAGCACGATGGCCAGTTCCTCGCGCCCCATGTTGCGCATGCGAACAGCATCGGGTGCTGCGGCATCGTCATTGAAGGGGCTTATGATGTTGATCGAGAGCTCGTATTCCCGGCCCAGTAGGTGATCGTCGAGCTTGCGGCTGAAAGCGTATTCGTAGCCCGTGGCCAGATGCTTGATCTTGCGGTGTCGAAGGATCGTGTCAAAAGCGATGGTTTCCAGCTCCTTGCTGATCTCTGTCGGATCGACATCAAGTGCCTTGATCTCGGCCTCGACGTCCTTCTCCTCATTGGTCAGGAATTCATAGACCTCGCCGTTGCGCTGGATATAGGTGTTACGCTCGAGAACCCCCAAAGCTTCCTCGATCTTGCGGCGCTGGCCCACTTGATCGGCTTCGAATTCCGACAGCAGCAAAATGCTGATGTTGCGAACCGACGGTTTGAATTCCTTGACGTATTTTACAAGGAACAGGGCTTTGAGAACCCGAACCGCGAACGGATCATCAAGGTTCTTTTCAGCGATCTGGATCGACTGCTGCACCGCAGATTTCAGCGCTGTGCGGATCCCCTCGAACATCAGATCGAAGGTCGCAAGCCCCCCAACCGGGCGGTCTGCAAGGGCCTTGGCTACCTCTTGGAACACGCCCAGCATTGAGCGTTCCCCGACCGAGCTGTGCTTGCCCTCGAATGCATTGTGCTGCGAGAGCGATGTGATCGCCATCTGGAACAGCGTGTATTGATAGGGTGGGAACGGGTAGCTCGCGATGAAATGCTTGCGATCCCGGTAGTTCTTCAAGCGGATCGAGCCATCCGAAAAGTCAAACAATGTCTTGAGATTGCTCTCTTCCTTGTCATGCAGATTGCCCAGCATGATCTGGGCTGCATCGCTCTTGAACAGAAGTCGGCGCTGGATCACCTCTGCCACATCGGCCGAGTTCAAGGGCATTTTGACGCCGAACCGCGCCATGATCTTGGAGAAATCCTGCGACTGAAATGCCTTGCCGTCCCCGATGACTGCTTCCATGTCCTGCTGCGACGTCACAATCACCCAGGCTTGGCCCTTGCACTTCGTGTTCAGGCTTTCGGCAATGGTCTGCAGATTGGTCATAAGCTTGACGTTCTCGGCGATGTACTGCCCAATCTCATCCACGAAAAAGTTCAGGCGGAAGTTCGGGACCTGGCGGTCGATCCAGGCTTTTACCGTGTTGGCGAAATCCTCGATCGAAACCCGCGTGTCCTTGCGGTACTGCGCAAGAATATCCTTGGCATCAGCGGCATCCGTACCTGTCGCCTGCGCAAAAGCGGCGGCGATACTGCGCCCTTCAAGCAGAGCCTCTTCCCGGCCGCGCGTCTGCCAAGGCTTGCCAGAGATCTCCTGAAACGCTGACTTGAAGGCTTCGAACTGGTTTCGCTCATCCAGCTGGCGCTCAAACTGTGCGATATGGGGCTGCTTGCCATAATAACCGCACATCTCGTCAAACACCTTCTGGAACACCGCCAGAAGAGCATCGACGTCAGTTTTCGAGATGACATCAGCCTTCTGGTCAATGTTGAACAGGATAGATTTTGACGGGATCGAAACGGCCTTGCGCAACGCGCCGGCCAGCATCGGCTCATCCTTCAGCTTTTCGGCGAAGATGTCGAATGCCTTCACCCCCTCGACTTCCCTGTTCTCCAAAAGCAGGGCAAGCATCTTCAGGAGGTGCGATTTACCCGAGCCAAAGAACCCAGATATCCAGACGCCGTTAGCAGTCTTGTAATTATTGTAGGCCTCGAGGAACTGTTCGAGCCGCTGCCCGATTTCGCCGGTGATGACATACTCGTCGAGTTCAACCCGAAGGCTCGCCTCATCATCAGCCTTGATGACGCCGTCAATGGCGCGGTCGACGGGCTTTTCAAAAATGTCACGCATCGAAATCGTCATAGGATCAAACCTCGTAGTTCAGGATGTTGAAAGCCCGGTAATACTTGTCGTCATGCAGGCGCCCAAAGAGATCGAGCGAGGCCCCTGTTGCAAGCGCATGAGTGTAGCTGCCCGGGAAAAACAGAACGGTCGGCTTGTCCTTGGCTGTGCTTTGCAGATTGTTCAGCACGTTGTGCGACCGGATGTAGGGATAGACCTCGCCAACGCCCGACAAAAAGATGACGTCGTGTGGTGTTGCCTCAATGGCTTCCGCGATCCTCGGGATCAAATTGGCCTTGGGGTCCAGCACCGACTGCAGCAGTTCCCGAACCTCACGCTTGTCTGTATCGCGTTCAATCTCGAGGATCTGATCCAGAATGCCCCGCTCCTCTAAGATGGCGAGAGAAAGATCGTACAGACTGAGGTCCAGCACGGCGATCCCTGAATGTGTAATCCGCGTCACCAGATCCAGCCGATCCTCATTCATCGATAGCCCCTCTTCTGCGGGGTAGGGGCAGATAAAAAACGGCACCTCATTGCCAAGGCCCTGCTTGGTCAGAAACCGCTGGCTGGTGACAACTTTGAAGAGATGTTCTGCACGCTCTTTTGGGCTGGTAGGTTTGTTCACGAAGCACCTCCATCACGGGCAAGCCCCGGAAACAGCACAAGGTCAGCAGGGCAGTCCTGCTCGAGCATGGCCCTGAGCCGAGAAGAGACGATGGCAGACTGGATCCTGCTGTCGTTCGATATGACATGTGCCTCGCGCATCATCCGAAACAAAACTTGCCGAAGTTTTGCGCGGGTTAAGGGGCTGATGCTCGCCAGGCCATCATCCCACTCCGCTTTGGCTGCAAAAAGGATGTCGAAGCTTTCCAAAGGCAGATCAAGCTGAAACGACAGATATCGCTCGCGCAGAACATCGGTCGCGAATTCACGGACGAAACGATAAGCACGGCAGGTGGCCAACCAAAGCAAGGCGAGTTGATCGCCGCGATCCGCCTCGGCGAGAAGGTAGTCGCGCTCCATGTCAGTGAGCGTCGAAAGGCGATTCACGATTTCGCGCAGAGTGCGGCGCTGAGAGGCCGCCTTGGGCAGCGAGGTTGCCCCCTCGGCAAGCGCACGGCTGATTGTTACAGCCCAAGGCTCACCTGCCACGTGCAGCCGCGCGACCGCCAGCGTTTCGTTCAGGAAGAGACCGCCTGTCGAGAAGGACATCTTGTAGTGTGACGGATCGGCGCGCGTCATACAGAAGTCACCGTGGTTTCACGCGCCTGCACTTCGGGGTTCAAAAGCACAATCTGCTGATCCTGAGGTCGCCGCGCAGCCGGATCCGTGTCGAGTCCGAGGCGTTTTAATGCATAAAACAGGAGTGCACGGCGCACGGGAATCTGAGCCCGGCCATCTTGCATGCCGTAGTCCATCTCGATAGCGCGACGCTGCGTTGGCGAGAGGTCTGGATGCGGCCCAATTTCGAGCACCGCTTCGCTGTGCCACGCTGTGTCGCTTTGCTGATCGGCGGTGACCGGCCCCCGCTTACCAATCTCGACAATCCGCGATAGCAGGAAATCCTTAAACACCTGGTCGTTCTGGCAGAACGAGCGCGCATGCCAGCGGAAGCCATCGAAGGCCAGCGCATGCGGCTCGATCCAGCGCGCGCTGGGCTCTGGTCGTGACATCGACTGATAGGTCACTTGAAGGGCTGCGGGTTCATGGATTGCGGCCAGCACGTCGCGCAGGGTCTCTGGCGCAACACCGCGTGCAGGCGTTGGCGTCGCACCATAGCCGGGAAACACGCTGATCCAGCTCTGTTCACGTGAGACCAGACCCTGATCGACAGCACGCAACTGGGCGAAATAATCTTCGGCGCTGGGCGTGATGAAATGCGGCGTGAAATTCTTGCGCCGGACATAGGCGCGCTGGCTCTTGTCATAGACGAGGTTGCGCTTCCACTGCTCGGAATAACCGCTCAAGTCGAGCGAGGCCTGCTGAAGCGAAATGCCAAATGTCTCCATCAGGTCTGAGCGGTTGATCCGTCCATGCCAGAACACCCGAAACTCGATGAACGCGTTGCGCCGCTCCGCGCCCCAGTTCAGCTGTTTGACCTTTTTTTGCGGCACGCACTTCCCTTCCGATCACTTTCAGCGAATATAGACCTAAAAAGTAGTCCCTCGCAATAAAATTATTCAGATGAGAGAACGTTCGATGAACGCTATTGTTCGACACCTGACACAAGGTTCCCGGTCTGCCTTTGATGTGCCCTCAGTTGCTCGGATGAAGGTCCAAAGGGCCGGTATGCGGACAAAGTGTGAGTTCGCTGCAAGTACACCAAAGTCCGTTTTGAGGAAGCAGTTCAAAAACGGTCGTTTTTGGGAGGCCTTCGCAAGCGCAGAGAACGGCAGCAGTGAGCCAAGTGCACGATGCTGCGATGTGCGTTAAGGGCAGTGATGCGCAGAATGCAGGCTTTGCAACGCCTAAACTCAGCGCTATGTCGGACAGACTTTTTGAAGCTCTTTCAATTTGGCTTCAATTGCTTCAATAGCGGGACGGTAAAGACGCCTTAGATACTGCGTTTTCCAGTGGCTTTCTGGCGCTACCATGATTTTGCCAGCGCCATCCCTAAACTCGTTCGTATCAGGATCGTGTTCCCAGTTCATGGTGATTGCCACGCTGGGTTCTGAGTTGCCGCCATTTGCGAACCAAGAGTGAAAACTAGGCCCTGACCCAGCTCGAATATCTCCCATCGAATAAACCACTACATCTTTATCTCCTCTTTCAATATGCTTGATCGCGTTCGACGCACTCCGAATGATTCCAAATTCTTCACATTGTGCTTGGATGGCGTCCTTGAATTTACATTCTTTTCCTTTCTTTCCAGTCTCGAACCACACGAGCGATGCGTAGACATCTATTGCCCAGATCAGTGCGTATGCATCTGCCAAAGAGTTATGATTGGCCTCAAATCTGCAAGCCATCTCGTCTAAGATTTGTGCCTTGTAATCTTGCGTATTTAACATTGCCCCCCTCCATTGCATCCTGATACCATCTTTACCTACATGAATTGGGCTGAACAAAAAACCAAAATTCCTAAAAACCGCCGACACTAATGCCCACTTCTGAATGACAGCATTCGTGGCCATATTTGGTTGGAGGTCTGCAAATTCGGTATTTCTGACACTTGAAATACGTTAAAAAACCCCCGTTTTTGGAACATGCGCAAACCACCCAGATTGACGCTGCCACAAACCCCGTTCAAAACTCATCCCGTTGTTGAAGGTTTTTGGCTCTCTCGTGATTGCAGACCTTAGCTGCATAGCAGAAACGCGGTAAAGAGGGTTCCTAGCCGTCATCTGACAGTTTCGCTCAGGGATTTTGAACCCGTGTCCGATACCCCGCTTCCATCGGGAATCTTGTGTCGGGTGGGGAACACTAGCTCGCTTTTATATCAAAGCATTGCAGGTAGACTTCGATCTCGCTGATCAGCGTCTGATCCAGCCCGTCGCTGCCGCGTAATTCATAAAGGGCGCGCCGGGCCTTGTCTGCGGTCATCCACTCGGTCTCCGGCGCATCTGGCGCGGACCAGCGCTCGTTTAGCCAATCCTCGAATTGGGCCCGATCTTCGGGGGATAGGAGCTGCGGCGCATGAAACGCCACCAGCCGACGGCCGAGCTGGCGCAAGCGGGGATCACTCAGCGCCGCCACGAGTTCCTGCCGTTGCGGCCAGTCCGCGCGCTGGAAGTCTGTAAGCAGAGCTTTGTCGGCGTGGCTGTAGAAGCCACCGAAGATCTGCTTCTCGACCAGAGGCGTCGGGGCTGCAGGATCCTCGGGAAACCGCGCAGCCAGAGCTTGTGCGACACGCGCGCGGAACTCGGGTGCGTTGGCAATGACCTCGGCACGGCGCAACTGCAAATCTGTGGATGTCGCGAGAGACAGGAGCGCTGGCGTCTTGTTGACCGAAAGGGAACGGATAATCTTCGGCGTGGCGTCCACCGCTGCAAAAAGCGTCGCATCATCGGCGGTCAGGAAATCGGCAGGATCGGCCACCTCTAGGTCAAAGAATGCCGCCTGGTTCGGGTTGCTGGCCGAATAGCCGCAGAAGCAGCCAAGCGTGGCGCGCGGCAACCCACCGCCAAAGCGTTCGATCAGCGCCATGGGCTGGAACGCCTGAAGCCGTGCCTGCACCCCCGCCTTGTCGCGATTGGCAAGCAACTCCGCCCATAGCAACGGGGCCCGCTGTGCGATCTGGCGGGCGATGTGGATAGTCGCCTCGACATCGCCAAGAGCGTCATGCGCGTTGTGTGCAGCAAAGCCATTCAGGGGCGCGATAAGATCAAGCTTGAAGCGCACACGCCCGGTTTCATCGACGGGCCACTCAAACAAGTCGGGTTGGCGATGCCAGACGGGGTAGAGGGTGGTCAGCAAATCAAAACGCGTATTGCCGTTGAACTGAGTGGCGAAGATGTCCAGCTGCAAGTTTTGGTAGAAGGCCTGACGCAGCATCTCCTCGTCAAAGCGGATGCTGTTGAATCCAGTCCATATCGCAGGCGACCAGCGATTGATCAGCGCGCCGATCTCTTGCGTAAACTCGAAGAGCGTCGGCAGAGCCGCGTCCAGCAACTGCGCTGGGCGCACGCCAGTTACCGCCAAGGCCCAAGGCGAAGGGATGATATGCGGGGCGATCCGGCAACGTAGATTGACCCGCTCGATCTCCCTGAATTCATCATCCGTCAGAATGGCGGCGAATTGCAGGGGCTGATCGAAGGCGGGCGAAAGGCCGGTGGTTTCGAGATCGTAAAATGCGAAGGTCATGGACAAGCATAGCTTGCGGTCCAACCCGCGTCAGCAGCGATATTTTGCGTGAAGATCAAAATATTTGTTCGCCTGCGCACGGGTAGTCGAGCGGAGAATGGGTGATCGCTGCAGTCGTGTTTCAGGTCGGTGACAATGCCGGGATGGGCGAATAGGGTATTCAGGAACGGAAGAGCGCGATTCAGAGGATGGGCAGCTTGGCACAGGGACAGCTTGAAACAACACTGGCGGAACTCGCCCGGCTTCACGATGACTTCGACGGCCGCCGCGAGGTCCTTAATCGCGCAAGCTTTGCCCTGCTTCACCGGCCCGCGCTGGGCGGGCAACTGATCGCGCGCCTTTGTGCGACAGACGAGGACGCGCCGGAGCTTGAACCGCTCACAGAGATGCTGGGTTCGGTATTGGATGCGGCGCGCATGGCGCAGGAGAACCGCAAGAAGCGGGGCGAGGCGTTTCTGGCGGCCATCGGGGATGCTGTCGAACTGGCTGCCGGTCAAGGCCGGCTGAGGTCGTTCCATCGACTGGTGATTGCGCGTGCCTGGGCACAGAACGGGCTGAAAGCGCCAGAGGCGCTGGAACTCACTGCAGATGACATCGATGCCGCGAACAGCGCCCCAGCGCTGAACGACCGCGCCGAAGCAAATGAGATTTTGGACAACCTGTTCCGCAATCTGATCGAGCAGTCCGACGGTGATGCACTCGTGCTGCACGCTGCGCTGACCGAGACGTTTCCCGCGATGCCAGCCGAGATGCGCGTGCATGTCATCGCATGGTCGGTGGAACGGCCCGAACCTGTCCACACCAGGCTGGCGTGTTTTTGGCTGCTTGATCCCGCAGCAGAAATCCGCCTCGCAGCCGCCAAAGCCCTCGCGGATCGGGCTTATGCGGGTGGGCTATCGTCCGACGTGACCGGCAAGATGGTGATGCTGCGCAGCTGGATGCCCGATGACGACGCACGTGCTGCGGTAGATCAGGCCCTAAAGGCTGCCATGCGATCGGGAACTGCCAACGGCACACCGGTCAGGCCATGGACCATCCACAGCGTCATCGCTACGCTGCCCGATGGCGGCGGCGCGCAGAGCATAATGATCGCGCTGCAATCCGGCGGTAGCCGCAAAACGGCAATGCTCCTGCTGAAACAGGGTTACGGCATCAAGGACGCCTATGCGATCCCGTGCAGCTCGGCGCGTGAACAAAAAGCTCTGATTCAACGCATCACCGATGAGACCGGCGTGGTGAAAGTCCCGGTCACTTGGCTTGAACGCACCTTGTCACACGCGCTGGCCGATGGTCTTGCCGCCGATCTGCCGCCCGTCCCGGGCCTCATCGAAATGGTAGAATTGTGCGGGTTCTCACAACTGCGGCCGGAAGCCGTGACAACAGAAGCTCTGATCGCTGCCTTGCCTGCCACGGAACGCATCGGCGGCCTTTCCGCACAGGCGCGCGGCAAACTGATCAATGCCAGCGAAGACTGGTGGAATCGCCACGCAATCGTGAGCAGCTGGTTCGAGGAGAGCGACCATGCGCATGAAGTGCTAGAGGGCAAGCGCAGCCCGCGTACGCTTGAAACGGCACTCTGGAAGTGGCTTGAAACGCGGCGCGACTTCTGGGCACGTCTGGTAGGGCGGGCGGCCGATGTTCTTGCGGCCGCCGGTCACTCGGATGCGCCAAGCTTTACCGCCACAGCCATGGCGCTGCTGGAAGGTCGGGATCTGAAGAAGATACCGGTCATGGCTGATGTCCACGATCAGACCATTGAAGCTTGGATTTTCGACGACCCGGACGTCAATCAGAACGCCACGCTCGAAGAGTTCGTGGATCAGGCAGAAGAACCCGAGCCCGAACGCAAGGGGGAATTGGCCCGCCTCGTCAAAGGCTCAACCGTGACAGTGGACTGGATAGACGGCTTCCTGATGGCAATTACCCTTGCTCCAAAGCTGATCGCGCCAAACCGGTGGTTGCCTGAGATACTCGGGAACGCGATGGCAAACCTTGAGCCCGGCACGATCCAACGCTTCGCCGACCTCATCATGATGCGCGCGAACGCGTGTGTCGATCAGGCCAACGACCCGGCGCAGTTTACTGCCGCCATGTCGAAGCCAAGCAAGCTGGCCATGCGCGACTGGGCGAAAGGCTTCAGCTATGCCTGCGGCCAGTTCAGATCGTCCTGGCCTGCGAAATCGACGGGCCCTGACGACTGGGCGATGATGGAACGGGTCTCAGACGCAATCGCCACGGGCTTCAGCGCACCTGAAATTAAGTTGCTGAGCCAGTGGATCGCAGCACGCCATGCCCAAAACACCAGCGCTTGATGCCCGCGAATGCAGCCCAATGTCGGCGAATCCACGCGAATGCGTGCGAATGCCGTTTTTCGGTGCCGGTGTTGATGTGGCGTTGATGTAAAACGCAAAACGCCCTGTGGTATCGGAATACCACAAGGTAAGCATTTGTTTTGTTTAAGTAATTTGGTTGCGGGAGTTGGATTTGAACCAACGACCTTCAGGTTATGAGCCTGACGAGCTACCGGGCTGCTCCACCCCGCGACGGTTGGGCCCTTTTTGTTTGGGTCCTGGTGTCTTTGATCCTTCTTGAGAGGCTGTGGTTTCTTTCTAGGATTGGCGGTGACCTACTCTCCCACACCTTGAGATGCAGTACCATTGGCGCGACGGCACTTAACTGCCGAGTTCGGGAAGGGATCGGGTGTTTTGCTCGTGCTATGACCACCAATCCGAGGAAGAAACCGGTTGCGTTTGTTGCGCAACCGCCCCGGGGTTTCGGGTCTTGCCCTGCTTTTCGGCGGGGGTTTGATCCGGTTTTTCCGGGGTGTACAACATCGGTTTTGTTCCAAGTCCATTTGTGCTGCTTTTGACGATCCTGGCAGGGTTCACGGTTGTGAACCTTGCTGTTTCTGGATCAAATCAAGCCTATCGGGCAATTAGTACCAGTCAGCTGAAAGCGTTGCCGCTCTTACACCTCTGGCCTATCGACGTGGTGGTCTACCACGGCCCTCAAGGGAGACCTTGTTTTGAAGGGGGCTTCCCGCTTAGATGCCTTCAGCGGTTATCCTGTCCGAACATAGCTACCCAGCACTACCGTTGGCACGATAACTGGTCCACCAGTGGTTCGTTCACCCCGGTCCTCTCGTACTAGGGGCAACTCTTCTCAAGTCTCCTACACCCACGGCAGATAGGGACCGAACTGTCTCACGACGTTCTAAACCCAGCTCACGTACCTCTTTAAATGGCGAACAGCCATACCCTTGGGACCTGCTCCAGCCCCAGGATGAGATGAGCCGACATCGAGGTGCCAAACGATGCCGTCGATATGGACTCTTGGGCATCATCAGCCTGTTATCCCCAGCGTACCTTTTATCCGTTGAGCGATGGCCCTCCCACTTGGGACCACCGGATCACTATGACCGACTTTCGTCTCTGCTCGACTTGTCAGTCTTGCAGTCAGGCAGGCTTCTGCCATTGCACTCAACGACCGATTTCCGACCGGTCTGAGCCTACCTTCGCGCGCCTCCGTTACGATTTGGGAGGCGACCGCCCCAGTCAAACTCCCCACCATGCAGGGTCCCGGATCCGGATGACGGACCGCGGTTAGATATCAGAATGGCGAAGGGTGGTATCTCAAGGGAGGCTCCACGAGAACTGGCGTCCCCGCTTCGATGCCTACCACCTATCCTGCACATCACAATCCTGATACCAGTGCAAAGCTGGAGTAAAGGTGCATGGGGTCTTTCCGTCTAACCGCGGGAAGTGTGCATCTTGACACACAGTTCAATTTCGCTGAGTCCACATCAGAGACAGCGGGGAGATCGTTACGCCATTCGTGCAGGTCGGAACTTACCCGACAAGGAATTTCGCTACCTTAGGACCGTTATAGTTACGGCCGCCGTTTACTGGGGCTTCAATTCAGAGCTTGCACCCCTCCTTTTAACCTTCCAGCACCGGGCAGGCGTCAGACCCTATACGTCGTCTTACGACTTCGCAGAGCCCTGTGTTTTAAGTAAACAGTCGCCACCCCCTGGTTTGTGCCCCCCGCCCATACTTGCGTACAGACGGGGCCTCCTTCTCGCGAACTTACGGAGGCATTTTGCCGAGTTCCTTTGATGTGGTTCTCTCAAGCGCCTTGGTATTCTCTACCAGTCCACCTGTGTCGGTTTAGGGTACGGTCTTGTAGAGAGGCTATTTCCAGGAACCTCTGAGCAGCCCACCCAATCCGATAAGGGCAGACTACCTTCGAGATCCGTCACCATCTCACGGCCCAGGAATATTAACCTGGTTCCCATCGACTACGCCTTTCGGCCTCGCCTTAGGGGCCGGCTTACCCTGCTCAGATTAGCTTTAAGCAGGAACCCTTGGACTTTCGGCGACAGGGTCTCTCACCCTGTTTGTCGCTACTCATGTCAACATTCTCGCTTCTGATCTCTCCACCGGATGCCTTACAGCCCGGCTTCACAGAAAGCTCCCAATCTGCGCTACCGCGCGCCCTATCGCTTCGCTACTTGAGGGCATTCACCCTCAATCGCCACACGTCGGACAATCGATAGAACAGATCTGGAGCTATATCACAGAACGCTCCGCTACCACGTGCATTGCTGCACATCCTGAGCTTCGGCTCGTGGTTTGAGCCCCGTTACATCTTCGCCGCAGGACAGCTTATCTAGACCAGTGAGCTGTTACGCTATCTTTAAAGGATGGCTGCTTCTAAGCCAACCTCCTGGTTGTTTTGGCCGTCCCACATGCTTTCCCACTTAACCACGAATTAGGGGCCTTAGCTGCAGGTCAGGGTTGTTTCCCTCTTCACGACGGACGTTAGCACCCGCCGTGTGTCTCCCGGATAGTACTCATCGGTATTCGGAGTTTGCTTAGGCTCAGTAAGGCTGTGGGCCCCCATCACCCATGCAGTGCTCTACCCCCGATGGTATTCGTCCGAGGCGCTACCTAAATAGCTTTCGCGGAGAACCAGCTATCTCCAGGTTTGATTGGCCTTTCACCCCTAGCCACACGTCATCCAGACCCTTTTCAACGGGTGTTGGTTCGGACCTCCAGCACGTGTTACCGTGCCTTCATCCTGCACATGGCTAGATCACCTGGTTTCGGGTCTGATCCCACAAACTCAATCGCCCATTTAAGACTCGCTTTCGCTGCGCCTACACCTATCGGCTTAAGCTTGCTTGTGAGACCAAGTCGTTGACCCATTATACAAA
>JAVSGI010000004.1:0-52500 GCA_032334235.1 Paracoccaceae bacterium Fryx2 | reverse complement strand
AGAAAAATCGCGGAACGCGGCGGTCATTGCCGCCATGCCGCCTGCGCCATGCAGTTGCAGATGCGCCAGCTCCGCCCCGCCCAGCACCAGATGCAGATGGCTTTCCACGAACCCCGGCAGCAGGCTGCGCCCCTGCGCGTCGATCATCGGCGTGCCGGGCCCGGCTAGCGCCTCCACCTCGGCCCGGCCGCCCACCGCAAGGATGCGGCCGCCCCCCAGCGCCACGGCCTCGGCCCTCGGATTGCCCGCATCCATGGTCAGGACGCGGGCATTGCTGATGATCAGATCGTGTGTCATGCGGTGCCTTCGGGTTGCAGGGAAAGAGAGGCCGACAGCGACTGCGCGATGACGCACAGCATCTCGAACATGATGGAAGCGCCAAGGAACGCCGTGCCGCCCGAGGCATCGAACGGCGGCGACACCTCGACCAGATCGGCCCCGACAATCTTCACCCCGGCCAGCAGCCGCGCCACCTGCAGCGCCTGCCACGAGTTCGGCCCGCCGATCTCGGGCGTGCCGGTGCCGGGGGCAAAGGCCGGATCGACGAAGTCGATGTCATAGGACACATAAGTATCGCCCGATCCGGCAATGGCGCGGGCCTCGAACATCACGTCCTCGGGGCCCCGCGCGTGGAACTCCTCGATCGGGATCACCCGGATGCCTGCGGCCCGGGCAAAGTCGCGGTCCTCGCGGTCATAGGCGGTGCCGCGGATGCCGATCATGCAGACCCGGCGCGGGTCGAGCAGCCCTTCCTCCACCGCGCGGCGGAACGGCGTGCCATGGGTATACATCGAGCCGCCGAAGTAGCTGTGGAACAGGTCGGTGTGGCTGTCGAAGTGAATCATCCCCAGCGGTCGCTCCGCCGCCAGCGCCCGCAGGATCGGCAGCGTGCACAGATGGTCGCCCCCGGCGGTCAGCGGCACGATGCCCGCCGCCCGCACCCCGGCATAGAACGCCTGCATCCGCGCCAGGCTGTCCATCAGGTCGGCGGGGTTCGGCGCCACGTCGCCCAGATCGGCGCAGCGCACCGCCTCGAAGGGGCGCACGCCGGTGATCCCGTTCTCGGCCCGGATCATGGTCGAGGCATCGCGCAACTGGCGCGGGCCATGGCGCGGGCCGGGCCGGTTGGTGGTGCCGCCATCCCAGGGCGCGCCGATCAGCCCGACCTGCACCTCGCCCAGTCGCGGATGGCCGGGGGGCACATGCGGCAGCCGCATGAAGGTCGGCACCCCGGCATAGCGCGGCAGATCGAACCCCGAAACCGGGCGGAAGAACGCCGCCCCGCCGTCTTCCGTTTCCGCGCTGGCTGTTTCCAAGACCCACCCCCGATGCCGCCTGATTCCCGCCGGGCATCAGACCACCCTGCTTCCCCCTTGTCACCACCCGGCGGAAATCGCCCGCTCCGGTGCGCGCCCCCCTTGACCCGCGCCACCCCTTCAGCCTCTATCGAAACCGTATGCCCCCGCGCGCCCCGGCGCCGGGGCGCCAATGGGGGAACCATGATGCAGAACAAGCCCGCCGAACCCGCTCACCCGGGTGCGAGCCAGCGCCCTTCCACCCAGGGCGGCCGCTCGGTCCTTGCCACCGATCTGCGCATCACGGGCGACATCACCTCGGACGGCACGATCGAGGTGACAGGCGAGATCGACGGCACCATCACCGCCCGCACCCTGGTGATCGGCTCCGAAGGCCGCGTCACCGGCACGGTATCGGCCGAAACCATCGAACTGCGCGGCAAGCTCGAAGGCCGGATTTCCTGCCAGGCGCTGACGCTGCGCGCCGCGGCGACCCTGCGTGCCGACTGCACCTATGCCGTGCTGATCATCGAAAGCGGCGCCCATGTCGAAGGCCGCTTCACGCTGGCCAAGCCGTAAGCCGCCCCTCAGCGCGGCGGGATGGCATAGGTCAGACCGGCGCGCGCCACCGGCTCGTGCAAGCCGTCCGACCGGATCAGCACATCCCCCACCGCCAGCACCCGGCCCAGCTTCAGCAGCCGCGCCACGCCGATCAGGTCGCGCCCGGCCTCGGGCTTGCGCATGAAGTCGATGGCGCAACTGGTGGTCACCGCCAGCGCCACCGGCCCGATCCGCGACAGGATCGCGAGATACATCGCCACATCGGCCAGCGCGAACATCGCGGGCCCCGACACCGTGCCGCCGGGGCGCAGGTGACGGTCAGCCACCCGCAGGCGCACCGCCAGCTCGTCGCCCACCGCCTCGATCGCGAAATCATCCGCCACCTGCGCGAAGTCGCGCGCCAGAAACGCCTGCAGATCCGCCGCCGTCATCGCCAACGCCATGTCTTTCCCTTCCGCCCGCCGCGCCCTAGACTTCGGGCAAACCGGGGGGAATGACAAGATGAGCGAACCGATCCTGCTGCGCGCCGACGCAAACGGCGTGGCCACCCTGACGCTGAACGCGCCTGGCAGCCTGAACGCGCTGTCGGACGCGATGCTGGCGGCGCTGGCCGAGACGTTCAGTCGCCTGGCCGCCGACCCGGCCATCCGCGTCGTGGTGCTGCGCGGGGCGGGCCGCGCCTTCTGCGCCGGGCACGACCTGAAGGAAATGCAGGCCGGCCGTGCCGCCCCCGATCACGGCGCCGCGTATTTTGCCGACCTCTTCACCCGCTGCGCCGCCGTAATGCAGATGATCCCCGCCCTGCCCCAGCCGGTGATCGCGCAGGTCCATGGCATCGCCACGGCGGCGGGCTGCCAGCTGGTGGCCTCCTGCGACATGGCGGTGGCGGCCGAAGGCACGCGCTTCGGCGTGAATGGCGTGAACATCGGCCTGTTCTGTTCGACCCCGATGGTGGCGCTGACCCGCAACGTGCCCGCCAAGGTGGCGTTCGAGATGCTGACCACCGGCGCCTTCATCGACGCGGCCCGCGCCCGCGAGGTCGGGCTGGTGAACCGCGTGGTGTCGGCCGACGTGCTGGAAGCCGAGACACAGGCGCTGGCCGCGCAGGTCGCGGCCAAGCTGACCGCCGCGGTGAAGATCGGAAAGGCGGCATTCTACGACCAGATCGGCCTCGATCCGGCCGCAGCCTATGCCCATGCGGCAGGCGTGATGACGGAGAACATGCTGTGGCGCGACACCGACGAAGGGATCGCCGCCTTTCTGGAAAAGCGCAAACCCGACTGGCTGTGAGCGCCGCCGAATTTTCTACGAAAATTCAAGAAAAGAACCCCTCATGTCGGCTCCGGCCGGACCCGCAGGGCAAGCCCGATTGCGGCCAGCCCGAGGGCCCAGGCCATCCCGATCAGCACCAGCGCCGCGAATATCTGGAAGAAGCAGCCACAGCCAGGCGTCTGCCCGACCGCCAGCACCCGGACCGCCTGCCGTTCCGTCAAACACCGCCCATGCGCCAGATCGCGGGGAATGCCGCGCGGGCGGTGAAGTCACCCCGCGCAGCCTGCCGTCATCAAGAGTTCAAAGCCGGTAAAGGTCGCGGAACTTGGCCTCCAGATTGTCGAGCAGCGGGCCTTCCGATGGCGCAAAGCCGCAGGCCTGCCCGATCACCTCCGCCGGCGTGTAAAGCCCGCCATGGCGCTGCACCTTTTCCCTCAGCCAGCCGGTCGCGGCCGAAGTGTTGCCCTTCGCCAGCTGCTCATCCAGATCCGGCACGGCCTCCCGCAGCGCCTGCGCCAGACAGCCGGCATATACGTTGCCCAGCGTGTAGGTCGGAAAATAGCCGAAAAGGCCAACCGACCAGTGCACGTCCTGCAACATGCCATGCGACGGCCGGTCCACCGCCACCCCGAAATCGGCGAGGAATCGCGCGTTCCACGCCGCCTCCAGATCCGCCACCGCCAGATCGCCCCGGATCAGCGCGCGTTCCAGATCGAAGCGCATCATGATGTGCAGGTTATAATGCACCTCGTCGGCCTCGGTCCGCACAAAGCCGGGCTGCACCCGGTTGACAGCGCCATGGAATGCCTCGGGCGCGGCGATGCCGAAATCGCCGAACCGTTCGACCATCTGCCCGTGCATCCAGCCGGTGAAGGCGCGGCTGCGGCCAAGCTGGTTCTCGTAGATCCGGCTCTGGCTTTCATGCACCCCCATCGAGACGCCGGACCCCAGCGGGGTCAGCAGGTAGTCGGGGTCGATGCCCAGCTCGTAACAGGCGTGGCCGACCTCGTGGATGGTGGAGTAGATGCAGTTGAACGGCTCGGTCTCGACCACCCGCGTGGTGATCCGCGCATCCGACCCCGACCCGGAACTGAACGGATGCACCGCCTGGTCCAGCCGCCCGCGCGTCCAGTCATAGCCGAAGGTGGTCGCCAGATCCCGCGCCAGCCGCAACTGCGCGTCCAGCCCGAAATGGCCCTGCAAGGCGGCCGGCTGATGCTCTGCCCCCAGCACCGCCGCCCGCAGCGCCACCAGACGCGGCCGCATCCGGTCGAACATCGCGCCCAGGCTTTCCGCCGTCGCCCCCGGCTCGTAGTCATCGACCAGCGCGTCATAAAGGTCGCCGCCATCCGCCAGGCACGCGGCCTCCTCGCGCTTCAGCGCGATCACCTCGGCCAGCGTCGGCAGGAACGCCCCCACGTCATCCGCCGCCCGCGCCGCCGCCCAGATGCCCTGCGCCGTCGATGTCACCCGCGCCAGTTCCTGCGCCAGCGCCCCCGGCACCCTGGTCATCCGGTCGTAGCTGCGGCGGATCAGGCGCAATTGCCCCTCGGCCACCGCTTCGGCGGGTTCGATCTCGTCCAGCCAGTCGGCCAGCCGCGGATCGGTGCGCCGGGCGTGCAGCACCCCCTCCAGTGCCGCGGTTTCCTCCGACCGCTGCTCGGCGGCGCCGCGCGGCATCATGGTTTCCTGATCCCAGCCCAGACGCCCGGCAATCTGTGCCAGGGCCTCGGTCTGGCGCTGGAAGGCCATCAAGTCATCAAAGGCGGTCATTGCGTCCCTTTCCGGATCGACCCCGCAACGGGGTATTGCGCAAGATGGCGGGCGCGCAGGATCAGCACCCACAGAAGAACCGCACCGAACTGGTGCGTCAGCGCGATGTGCGGATGCGCCACCGTCACCACGGCGGCAATGCCCAGCGCCATCTGCCCCAGCAGCATGATCGCCACGGCACGAAACGCCCGCCGCGTCGCCAGATGCGCCGACCGCCGCCCCGCCAGCCACACCCCCAGCCCGAAGACCAGCAGCACATAGCCCGACATGCGGTGGATGAACTGCACCAGCCCCGGATTCTCGAACACCGCCGCCCAGGCCGGGCGCCCCGGCACATAGAGCGCATCCGCCGGGAAGAAGCTGCCGTTCATCAGCGGCCAGGTCGGATAACCCCGCCCGGCGTCGATACCCGCCACCAGTGCCCCCAGCAGAATCTGCAGGAACGCCAGATGCATCAGCCCGGTCGACAGCCCGAACAGCCGCTTCTCGCGCACCCGCCGCGCCTTGATCAGGTCAGCCTCGCTGCGCGCCAGCAGAAACACATACCACGCGATCAGCCCCAGGATGACGAAGGCCAGCCCCAGATGCACCGCCAGCCGGTAGGAGGCGACATCGACCCGCCCCTCCCCCAGCCCCGAAGACACCATCCACCAGCCGATCGCCCCCTGCACGCCGCCCAGCACGCCCGGCAGCAGCAGCCGCCCCTTCCAGCCGACCGGAATCCGCCGCGCCACGAGGAACCCGAGGTAGCCCAGCGCCCAGACGACGCCGATCACCCGGCCAAGCTGCCGGTGCCCCCATTCCCACCAGTAAAGCGACTTGAACGCCTCCAGCTCCATCCCCTTGTTCTGCAACTGGTATTCCGGGATGGCGCGGTAAAGCTCGAACGCCCGCGACCAGTCGGCCTCGGTCATCGGCGGCAGCGCCCCGGTCACCGGCTGCCATTCGGTGATGGCAAGGCCGGAATCGGTCAGCCTTGTCCAGCCGCCCAGCGCGATCATCACCACCAGCAGCAGGAACAGCGCCACCAGCCACAGCCGTATGCCGCCCCGCGCCCCCCGGTTGCCCCGGTCGATCAGCCCGACCTGCGGCACCGCAGGCGTGACCACCGGGCCCGCCTCGCCCACCTCTTCGAAAATGCTGCGCTTCTTGCGTGCCATCTTGTTCTCCGTCTCGCGCCGGAGACTAGGCGCACCCCCGCCGCGCGACAACCCCTCCGCCAAACTGCCGCAGGAGGCGCGGACGGAATTTTTTGGCGGTGACTCCGGCAGAATCGGCAGACAGCGGGCGTCCGATGCGAGCCCAGAGTGACCGATGCTGCATTGATCTCGAACGTCGACTATGTGCAGGGAGGGCTCTGTTGCACAAATCGGGTGACAGACAGATCTCCCCTTTCCCTGGACAGACTCATCCCACGGCTTCAGTGACGGGTATACCGAGCGCCGTGAAGCCGTTCAGCACGGCTACACGGACCTGAAACTCGGCGACCTGACGGTCAAAGTCCCGCGCCATGAGGCGCTGACCCAGCAATTTGACGCAGTGCATCTTCGTCTCGACGCGGCTTCGGCGGTGATAACCGCTCCATCGTCGCCAGATGGTTCGGCCGAAGCGTTTCGACGCGCGTAGGGCTTCGTTGCGGGCGATTGCCCCGGGGGTGTCGGGCTTCCATGGCTTGGCGTTCTTGCGGGGCGGAATGATGGCGGCCGCACCGCGGGCGGCGATGGCGTCGTGACACTTGCGTGTGTCGAAGGCGCCATCAGCGGTGACGCTGGCGATCTCCTGATCGGGCGGGATCTGGTCGAGCAGTTCGGGCAGCATCGGCGCGTCACCGACATCGCTGGTGGTGAACTCGGCTGCGCGGATTTCCAGTGTTTTCTCGTCTATCCCGATGTGAATCTTGCGCCAGACCCGACGTTTGGTGCCGCCGTGCTTGCGCGCATTCCATTCACCTTCGCCTTCAACCTTGATCCCGGTGCTATCGATCAGAAGATGCAGCGGGCCTTGCGAGCCGCGGTGGGGGATGTTGACCTTCAGGGTCTTCTGGCGACGGCTCAGCGTGCTGAAATTGGGCACAGCCCAATCCAAATCGATGAGCCCCAGCAGGCTTTCGACGAAGCCAGTCGTCTGTCTGAGCGCCATGCCAAACAACACCTTGATGGTCAGGCAGGTCTGGATCGCGGCATCGCTATAGTCAGGCTGTCGGCCGCGCTTACCTGTCGGCGCAGCCTCCCAGATCATGGCGGTATCAAACCAGATCGTCAGCGAGCCGCGGCGCTTCAGCGCTTCGTTATAGGCGGGCCAGTTCCTGGTCTTGTAGGCGGGGGGTATGGGTCTGCTCATGCCGTCCAGCTACCACGCTGGATTCACAAGATGAATCCCTCACGGGATTTGTGCAACAGAGCCAGACCGTGTGACTACTTCGAGATGGAAGCAGTCACTGGCTTCTTTCGAGGCAACGGCAGCTCCGTCCCGCATGGCGGACGCTCACACCGTGCCGTCATCGCCCTCCACCCTCCCTCCCGTCAATCCCGTTCCAGATGCCGGGCGATCTGGCGCAGCATGCCGTGGAAGGTCTGCACGTCGGCCCGCGTCAGGTTCAGCCGCGACCACATGTTGCGCAGCGCCAGCCGCATCCCCGCCACCTTGTCGGGCGGGAAGAAGAAGCCCGCCGCCTCCAGCCGCTGCTCGAAATGGTCGCCCAGCTTCTCGATCTCGATGCCGCTGGCAAAATCGGTGCGGGCCATCTGCATCACCTCGGGCGGCACGACCTCGGTCTGCCGCCGCCATTCATAGGCCAGCAGCAGCACGCATTGCCCGAGGTTGATCGAGGCGAAATCGGGGTTGACCGGCACGGTGACGATGGCATTGGCCAGCACCACGTCGTCATTCTCCAGCCCGGCGCGTTCCGGCCCGAACAGCACGCCGACCCGCTTGCCCGCCGCCGTCAGCGCGCGCGCATGTTCCATCGCGCGCTCCGGCGTCATCAGGGGCTTGGTCAGCTCGCGCCCCCGCGCCGTGGTGGCAAAGACATAGTCGCAATCGGCAATCGCCCCCTGCACATCGTCGAACAGCCCGGCATGATCCAGCAGCCGCCCCGCCCCGCTGGCCATCGCCGCCGCCTTCGGGCTGGGCCAGCCGTCGCGCGGCGCCACCACCCGCATCCGCTCCAGCCCGAAGTTCAGCATGGCACGCGCGGCCGCGCCGATGTTCTCGCCCATCTGCGGGCGCACCAGGATGAAGACGGGCGGGATCATGTCGGGCTCGGGCTGGGGCATCCCGGCCTGATACCCGCCCCCCGCCTTCCTGACAAGCCGCCGCACTGACAAGCCGCCCACCCCGACAAGCCACAGCCGATTTCCCGCCGCCCAAGTAGCCAAGCCCCCCGATCTGCGCTACGAGAGGCCGACCCGCCGCAAGAGGACACCATGGCCGAGACCGAGCGCCCGCAGATCTACCTCATCACCCCCCCGGATTTCGATCTGGAGGTGTTTCCCGACCGACTCGCAGCCGTGCTCGACGGTGCCGATGTCGCCTGCGTGCGCCTCGCCCTCGCCACCGCCGACGAGGACCGCCTCGCCCGCGCCGCCGACGCGCTGCGCATGGTCACCCACGCCCGCGACGTGGCGCTGGTGATCGAACGCCACGTGCTGCTGGTCGAACGGCTGGGGCTGGACGGCGTCCACCTGACCGACGGCGGCCGGTCGATCCGCAAGGTGCGCAAGGATCTCGGCACCGAGGCGATCATCGGCGCCTTCTGCGGCACCACGCGCCACGACGGCATCAGCGCCGCCGAAGCCGGGGCCGACTACGTCGCCTTCGGCCCGGTGGGGGAAACCCCGCTCGGCGACGGCAGCCGCGCCGACGCCGACCTCTTCGCCTGGTGGTCCGAGATGATCGAGGTTCCCGTGGTCGCCGAAGGCGCGCTGACCGCCGACCTCGTGGCCACCCTCGGCCCGGTCACCGACTTCTTCGGCCTCGGCACCGAGATCTGGCGCGAGGCCGACGCCCTGGCCGCCCTGCGCACCCTGCTGGCCCCGCTCGACTGACCGTCACCCTTTCTTCTGTTCTCAAATATCCCCGCCGGAGGCACCCGGCCCCTCCGCCAGAGCCTCCGGCGGGGATATTTTCAAACAGAAGAAAGCATCAGCCCGGATAGGGGTGGCTCGCCCGGATCACCCGCTCGCAATGCGCCGACAGGCTCTTGCGGTCGAAAAAGGCATCGACCGGCACCGGCGGGTGGAAGGTAACCTCGACACTGCCCTGCCGCCGGGCCGCCAGCACCTTCAGCAGGTGGCCGGCGTAGTCCATCTTTCCCCACCAGCCATAGAACCGCGGGTCTTCGCCGTCCGGGGCGCGGTAGGTCACCGTCACCGGCTGAAGGTGCAGCACGCGTTCCAGACCGTGCGTGAAGAACGCGGCAAACAGCGTCGACTTGAACGGCAGCACGCGCAGCGCGTCGGTGCTGGTGCCTTCGGGAAAGAACAGGATGCGGTGGCCCGACCGCAGCCGGTCCTCGAAAAGGCGCTGCTGCGCCTTCGCCTCGTTGCCCTTGCGGGTGATGAACACCGTCCCGGTCGCCCGCGCCAGCCAGCCGATTCCGGGCCAGGCGGCGACCTCGGATTTCGACACGAAATAGATCCGCTGGCAGGCGTTCAGCACGAAGATGTCAAGCCACGAGCCATGGTTGGCCACCACCGCACCTTTTTCCGCCATCGGCCGCCCGCGCACCGTGAACCGCAGGCCCAGGATGACCAGCGCCGCGCGGCACACGGCTTGCGTGATCCACGGCGTCACCGGCCGCCCCATGCCGCAAAGCGGCCGCTCGACCAGCCGCACCAGCAGCAAGAGGGCCAGCCCGCCATAGACCACCGCCCCCAGCACCGCGCCGCGCCCCAGCACCCGCAGCCAGCCGCCCAGCGCCGGGCGCGGCGGGGCGGGCGGTTCCTGCAACCAGTCGCTCATTCCGCACGGCCCTGCTTGCGGACATAGAAACCGCGGTGCTTGGCCGACATCCGCGCCGTGTCCATCAGCAGCAGCACGTCGGTGGTGTTGAAGGCATCGTCCACCCAGGCCCCCTCGCCGACAAATCCGCCCAGCCGCAGATAGGCCTTGATCAGCGCGGGTGTCCCCAGCATGGCGGCGCGGCGGTCAAGCCGGTCCTTCGGCACCAGATCCATGTCCAGCCGGTGCGCGGGCCGCGCCTGCACCCGCAAGGCCTCGGGTGCCAGATGGTGATGGTGCAGCCAGGACAGCGGCTGCGCCAGCGCCGCCGCATCGGTGCCGTGAAAGCTCGCCGTGCCGAACAGGATCTCGATCCGGTGTTCCAGCACATGCTCGGCCAGCGCGTTCCACAGGTGCAGCATCGCCGTGCCGCCGCGATGGTCGCGGTGCACGCAAGACCGGCCAAGCTCCAGCAGCCGCCGACCCGTGGCCTTCAGCGGGCCGAGGTCATACTCGCCTTCCGAGTAATATTGCCCCACCGCCCCGACCTGATCGCTCGACAGCAGCCGGTAAACCCCCACCACATCCTCCAGCGCCGCGGCATCGCGCCTCGTGTCGATCAGCAGCAGATGGTCGAACAACGGATCGAAGGCGTCGATCTCCAGCCGCGCCTGATGGTCGACCAGATCGCCTTCGCCGCCCAGTTCCGCGATGAACACCTCGTAGCGCAGCCGTTGCGCCGCGCGCAGGTCGCGCGCATCCCGCGCCAGACGCAGGACAAAATGCGGATCGTCCGCAATCATGCCCGGTCCCCGGTCCCGATGCCCCATGTCACGCGCGCCGCCCCCGCATCCTGCCCCGCCCGGTTTCCCGCGCGGGTGCCGCCAGACCCTGTCGAAGCTCTAGGGGCAGGCCCCCGCGATTGCAACCTTTTCGCCCGGCGCGGGCCGGACTGCGACGAAAGGCTTCCAGACCGGCCGCGCGACTCCCTCAATCTCGGGTTGAATTATCTTTCTGCGGCGTAATATACTGGGCGTCTGTATCGTAAACGCGCTGCAACACCACCCTTCGTCCCTCGATCACGACCTTGCCTGCATGTTCGAAAGTGACGGTAACCCGATCGCCGATGTTCGATTGCACCTGCCCCAGCCCCCAGTCCGGCCTTTCGGGGTGCAGCACCAGATTGCCCGGTTCCAGTAGCGCGTTCATCCCATGTCCCCCAGTCCCTGCTCGCAAGACCCTGCACCGCGCCCTGCCCTCCGCCACCGCGGCGGGGCCTCGCCCCGGACGCAAGCCCCCGTTCCGCAGCACGTCAAAGGATCGCATCCATGCCCGAAAAACCCGATCTGACCGCCCTGCTCGGCTCGCGCATCTGCCATGACCTTATCAGCCCGATCGGGGCGATCGGCAATGGGGTGGAACTGCTGATGATGGACGGCTCGACCCGCGGCCCCGAAATCGCCCTGATCTCGGAAAGCGTCGCCAATGCCAAAGCCCGCATCCGGTTTTTCCGCGTCGCCTTCGGGTCGGCCAGCGCCGACCAGCGCATCGGCAGCCCCGAGGTCAAGGCGATCCTGTCGGACCTGACGCGCGGCAGCCGGCTGGTGATCGACTGGCAAAGCCCGGCCGACCTGCCCCGGCGCGAGGTCAAGCTGGTGTTCCTGCTGATCCAGTGCCTTGAGACCGCAATGGCCTACGGCGGCCGCGTCACCGTCGAACGCCACGACCACCGCTGGACGGTGACCGGCCACGCCACCAAGATGAAGATCGACCCCGACCTGTGGGAGGTGCTGTCGAACCCCGCCGCCATGGTGACCGTCTCGGCCGCGCAGGTGCACTTCGCCCTGATCCCGGAGGAACTGACCCGCCAGCACCGCCGCCTGATCGCAGAAATCCGCGACACGGAAATCCGGCTCAGCGTCTGAACGTCCGGACACGGCCCCCCCCGCGATGGTTGAGATTTCGTTAATGTTAGGCGGAACATGATTTTAAATCAACAGCTTGCGCTGATTTTCACGCGTGAAACTAGGCCCTTGTCGTGCCATCCCCGGTCACCAGATACTTGAAACTGGTCAACTGATCCGCCCCCACCGGCCCCCGCGCGTGCAGTTTTCCCGTCGCGATCCCGATCTCGGCCCCCATCCCGAACTCGCCGCCATCGGCAAACTGGGTCGAGGCATTCCTCAGCAGGATCGCCGAGTCGAGCCGCGCAAAGAACCGCGCCGCGGTGGCGTCGTTTTCCGTGAGGATCGCCTCGGTATGCTGCGACCCGAACCGCCGGATATGCGCGATCGCCCCGTCCACCCCGTCGACCAGCTTCGCCGCGATGATCATGTCGAGAAACTCGCGCCCGAAATCCTCCGGCCCGGCAGGCACCGTCCCCGGCACGGCCAGCAATTCGCCCTCCGCCCGAACCTCGACCCCCGCCGCGACCAGATCGGCCAGCAGCACCCCGCCATGCCGGGCAAAGAACGCCCGGTCGATCAGCAGGCACTCCGCCGCGCCGCAGATCCCGGTCCGCCGGGTCTTCGCATTCAGAACCACCCGCCGCGCCTTCTCCAGATCGGCCTCGCCGTCGGCATAGACGTGGCAGATGCCTTCCAGATGCGCGAACACCGGCACCCGCGCCTCGGCCTGCACCAGCCCGACCAGCCCCTTGCCGCCGCGCGGGATGATCACGTCGATGAACGCCACCGCCGCCAGCATCGCGGATACCATCGCCCGGTCCCGCGTCGGCACCATCTGGATCGCATCGACCGGCAACCCGGCGGCCAGCAGCCCCTCGACCAGACAGCCATGCAGCACGGTCGACGACCGGAAGCTTTCCGACCCGCCACGCAGGATGACTGCGTTGCCCGCCTTCAGCGCCAGCGCCCCGGCATCCGCCGTCACGTTGGGCCGCGACTCATAGATCACCCCGATCACCCCAAGCGGCGTGCGGACCCGCTGGATATGCAGCCCCGACGGCATGTCCCATTCCGCCAGCACCGCCCCCACCGGATCGGCCTGCGCCGCCACCGCCAGCAACCCGTCGCGGATGCCCGCGATCCGGCCCTCGTCCAGCCGCAGCCGGTCCATCATTGCCGCCGACAGGCCCTTGGCCGCGCCATATTCCATATCCTCGGCATTGGCCTCCAGCAGTGCCGCCCGCCGCGCCCAGACCGCCGCCGACGCCGCCTCCAGCGCCGCAGCCTTGGCCGCCGCCGGGGCACAGGCCAGGTCCGCCGCCGCGGCCCGCGCCCGCAAGCCGATATCCTGCATCAGATCCAGAACCGCCCCGTCCGCCATCCCGCCCTCCTGCTTCTTCTTGGTCCAAATACCCCGGGGGTCCGGGGGCAGCGCCCCCGGCCTGCCCTAGACCACCATGTCGTCGCGGTGGATCAGCGCCGCCCGCCCGGCATAGCCCAGTATCCCCTCGATGTCGCCCGAGCGGTGCCCGGCAATCGCCTGCGCCTCGGCAAAGGTATAGCGCACCAGCCCCTTGCCCAGCACCGCCCCGTCCGGCCCCAATATCGCCACCGGGTCGCCGCGCCCGAAGCTGCCCGAAACCGCAACCACGCCGGCGGGCAGCAGCGATTTGCCCTGCCCCAGCGCGCGCACGGCGCCCGCATCCAGCCGCACCTCGCCGCGCGGCTTCATCGCGTTGATCCAGCGTTTGCGCGCCGCCTGCGGGTCGCCCTGCGCCACGAACCAGGTCCGCGCCGCACCTTCGGCCAGCGCCGTCAGCGGCCGAAGCACCGAGCCTTCCATGATCGCCATCGCGCAGCCACCCGCCACGGCGGTCTTGGCGGCCATGATCTTGGTCTTCATCCCGCCCTTGGAAAACCCTGAAACCGGGTCGCCCGCCATCGCCTCGATCGCGGGGGTGATCGCCTGCACCAGATCGAAGCGCTGCGCCGTGGCGTCCTCTTTCGGGTTGGCCGAATAGAAGCCGTCCACGTCCGACAGCAGGATCAGCTGATCCGCACCGACCGTCACCGCGATCTGCGCCGCCAGCCGGTCGTTGTCGCCAAACCGGATTTCGTCGGTTGCGACCGTGTCGTTTTCGTTGACGATCGGCACCACACCAAAGCCCAGCAGGGTTTCCATCGTGGCGCGGCTGTTCAGGTAGCGCCGCCGGTCAGTGGTATCCTCCAGCGTGACCAGCACCTGTCCGGTGCGGATGCCATGCGGCGCCAGCACCTCCTCATATGCCCGCGCCAGCCTTATCTGCCCGACCGCCGCCGCCGCCTGGGATTGTTCCAGCGCCAGCGGCCCGTCGGCCAGCCCGAGCACGCCGCGCCCCAGCGCAATCGAGCCCGACGACACAAGGATCACGTCCGCCCCGCGTGCCTTGGCCGCCGCCACGTCCTCGGCCAGCGCCGCCAGCCATTCCCGCCGCAGCCCGGTCTGCCGGTCCACCAGCAGGGCCGAGCCGATCTTGACGACCAGCCGCTTGGCGTCGCGGATGTCGGGGGCGGTCAGGGGTTTCAGGGCTGCCATGGCACATCCTCGGGCACGGGCGCGCGGGCGCCGGTGATCTCGGCATAGATCGCGCGCAGCACGTCCTGCAACCCGGTGCCCGCCACGCCGGAGATCAGGAACACCGGCCCGCCCACCGCCTTTTCCAGCGCGCGCTTGCGGGTCGACAGGGTTTTCGCATCCAGCGCGTCGATCTTGTTCAGCGCCGTGATGCGCGGCTTCTGCGCCAGTTCCTCGGCATAGGCTTCCAGCTCGTGGATGATGGTGCGGTAATCCTTGGTGATGGTGCTCGACGTGCCGTCGACCAGATGCAACAGTACCGAGCAGCGTTCGACATGCGCAAGGAACTGGTCGCCCAGACCCCGGCCTTCGGACGCGCCCTCGATCAGCCCCGGAATGTCGGCCATCACGATCTCGTGCCCGTCGATGCCCACGACGCCAAGGTTCGGCACCAGCGTGGTGAAGGGATAGTCGGCGATCTTGGGCCGGGCGTTCGAGGTCGCGGCGAGGAAGGTCGATTTACCGGCATTTGGCAGGCCCAGCAGGCCCGCATCCGCAATCAGCTTCAGCCGCAGCCAGATGGTGCGCTCCACCCCTTCCTGCCCCGGATTGGCCCGCGCCGGGGCGCGGTTGGTCGAGGATTTGAACGCAAGGTTGCCCCAGCCGCCGTTGCCGCCGCGCGCCAGCAGGATGCGCTGGCCGGGGGTCGTGAGGTCGGCGATCACGGTTTCCTCGTCCTCGTCGAGGATCTCGGTCCCCACGGGCACCTTCAGGATCACGTCGTCGGCGGTCTTGCCGGTGCGCTGCGCGCCCATGCCGGGCTGGCCCGACTTGGCGAAGAAATGCTGCTGATAGCGGAAGTCGATCAGGGTGTTCAGACCCTCGACCGCCTCGGCATAGACGTTGCCGCCATGGCCGCCATCACCGCCGTCGGGGCCGCCGAACTCGACGAACTTCTCGCGCCGGAAGCTGACGCACCCGGCCCCGCCGCCGCCGGAGCGGATGTAGACTTTGCACAGGTCAAGGAACTTCATGGGGTCAGGCCTTCCGGGCTGGGATATCCAGCCGATAAAGCACAATCGGCGCAGGCTCAAGCCTTGCCGCCGAGGTGCCGGTGTCAAGGCCCGCCCGCGCGAAGCCCGGTTCTTCAAGCACGCGCATCGAGCCGGGTTTGTCGGTGAAGACATCGGCCCGCAGCGCGCGGATCGGGAAATGCGTGGCCGACTGGGCGACGAACGCCGCCCTCTGCCGCGGGATCAGGGGCGTTTCCCGCGGCAGCGGCAGGATCACGGCGTCAGGTCTTTCGCAGGTAGGTCCAGGTCGCCACGCTGGCATTGCGGGCCACGCTGAAGCTTTCGGCGTCACCGAGGTATTCGAAGCCGCAGTTGGTCAGCACCCGGGCCGACCCCGGATTGTCCTGAAACACCTCGGCAAAGACGGTGCGGGCGGCCATCGGGTTGGCCTCGACCAGCGCGCGCACCGCCTCGGAGGCGAAGCCGGTGTTCCAGAACGCCGGGGCGACCCAATAGGAAATCTCGCACTGCGCCCGGTCCATGCACTTGAGCGCGATCACCCCCAGCACCTCTGCCAGCCCGTTGGCAGAGCCGTCCATCACCCAGACCGTCTCGGCACCGGGGGCCACCGGCGGCATGGCCCGTTCCACAAAGGCCTCGGCGGCGCCGGGCGGCAGCGGATGGGGAATCGAGCGGGTGCCCTCGGCCACCCGGCGGTCGCCGGCGTAAAGCGCGAAAAGCCCGGCGTCCGACTTGCGCACCGGGCGCAGGATGAAGCGCCCGGCCGCGATCTGGCCGCCTGATTTTCCACCCGATGCCATCATGTCCAAAGTCATGGCTTCCCTCCTTCGAAGCGCATGGGCAGGGCCTTGGCGGCCCCGCAGAATGTCTTTTCGCCGCCGCCTTCCCGAAGCCGGAAAAGCGCAGGGGACCGGCCTTGCAGCCGATCCCCCGTTTACATGCGGACTGTAAAGGTTCGGCTTATTCGGCTGCTTCCGCCACCGGAAGCACGGAAATGAAGGTACGACCCTTCATGCCCTTCTTGAAGGCCACCTTGCCCTCGACCACGGCAAAGATCGTGTGATCGGTGCCCATGCCGACCCCGTTGCCGGGGAAGAAGGTCGTGCCGCGCTGGCGCACGATGATGTTGCCCGGAATCGCGGCCTGCCCGCCGTAGAGCTTCACGCCCAGACGGCGACCCGCCGAGTCGCGGCCGTTGCGGGAGGAACCGCCTGCCTTTTTATGTGCCATGGGGTGTTACTCCTTTGCGGCAGCGGCGGCTTTCGCAGCGCGCTTCGGTTTTGCGGGGGCTTCGACCGCCGGAGCGGCCTCGGCATTGTGGGCGGCGCGGCGCGCATGGGCGGTGCCGGTGGCAGCGGCCACACCCGAGGCTTCGGCCCCGGCAGCCAGCACGTCGGTCACGCGCAGCAGCGTCAGGTGCTGGCGGTGGCCCTTGGTGCGCTGCGAGCTGTGCTTGCGGCGCCGCTTGACGTAGTGGATGACCTTCTCGCCCTTGATCTGGGCGATGACTTCGGCCTGCACCGCGGCACCTGCCACGAAGGGCACGCCGACGGTCAGGGTGTCGCCACCCACCATCAGGATGTCGTTGAACTGGATCTTGTCGCCTGCTTCGGCCGCCAGCTTTTCAACGCGCAGCACGTCACCCGCCTGCACCTTGTATTGCTTGCCGCCTGTCTTGAGGACCGCGAACATGGTCATTCCTTCTCGTTTGCCGCGTCTTGTGGCCCCGGCCTGCCCCGCAAGGGGTTCCGGCGTTTGCTCTTTGCCTCGGACAGCGCGCCCCGGATCGGAGCGTCATCAATGAAAAACCCGGCCAGCCGGAGGGCTCGCCGAGATGCGCGCTTATGCGGCGGGTCGGCGCGCGAGTCAAGGGGCATCCGGGGCGGGTCCGGCCGGGGCCGCATCCCGTTCGAACATCACGATGCCGCCCGTCTCGCGCCCGCCCGCCGACAGAGCGCGCGGGCCGCCACGTTGTCACCCTTGGTCGCCACCCGAATCCCGGCGCAGCCCCGTGCCCGCGCGAAACATTTCCGCCGCGCGACCAGCGCCGTGCCGATGCCGCGCCGCCGGTGGGTGTCATTGACCCCGACCTCGTTGATGAAAAGGCCGGGCAGCTTGTCGGGGTGCAGCAGCACCGCGCCCGACGCCATGCCGACCACCGCGCCCGCATCAACCGCCAGCACCATCTCGTGCAGCGGATCGGCCATGAAGGCGGCAAGCTGGTCGGGCCGCACCGGGTGGTCGAACACGTCCGTATCGGCCAGCAGGGCCGCGGTCGTCTCGTCCAGCCTGACAAGGGTGATCCCGTCCACGCCGCCCCCCTGCCCCTGCGGGTTTCAGATATCCTCGCCCTGCATCTGCCGCGCCGCTGCCCGCCCGAGGTCGCGCGAGATCGCGGTGAACACCACATCGAACGCGGCGAACAGCGCGGTGTTCAGCTTCTGCCCCGCCGGGGAGTCCGAAAACGCCTGATAGGCCTGCATGTCGTCATCCGGCAGCGGGCCATAGGCCAGCGCAAGATAGGAAAACAGCCATTCCTCGGTTTCGGCCCGGATCTCGGGCTCCTGCGACCAGACATCGGCCAGCATCTGGTCTTCGGTCATCTCGTCGCCGAGCGGCCCGACCTCGGCCAGCCCCTGGAAGAAGGCGAGGTTGGAATTCAGCGCCCCCGCCACGTTCGATTCGATCAGGTCGTTGGTCCGGGCAAAGGTGCGCAGCACCTCCAGCCGCGGAGCCTTGTCGGCCTCCATGTCCTGCACGGAAAGCCTGGCCGCCTCTTCTGCCGCCGGGTCCATCAGTGCCCGCCGCGCCTCCAGCTCCAGTTGCAGGATGCGCTGGCCGCGCGCATCGCCGAAGAAGGCGGCCGCGTCGCCGATCGCCCCGGCATCGCCCGCCATCTCGCGGGCAAATACCGCATCGAAGCGTTGACGCATCGTGGCCGGATCGTAGATCAGCCCGACGACCGCCTGCCATTGCGCCCCGCCCTTGCCGGGAAACAGCTCGGCCTCCAGCGTGGTGCCATAGTCGATGCCCTCGACCCGCATCACCTCGATCACCTCGCCGATCATCAGCAGGTCGCTCAACGCGGCAACCTCGCCCGAGCGGTCGGCGGGAGCCTCGGGCGACAACGGCAGCGGCATGGGCGTCTCGGCCCGCAACGGCAGCGCCGCGACCGAGACCAGGAGCAGGAAGGCAAGACGGCGGATCAGCATGGCTGTGCCCTTTCCGGAAGCGAGATGTCTTAGCTAGTGTCTGGCCGCCGCCTTGCCAAGCATCCCGTGCCACAGCCCGGCGAAATTGCACGCGACCCCGGCGGAATCAGGCTTGCCACCGCCCCCCGCCCAAGCTAAATCGCCCCCACTGAGACCACCGACGCGGAGAGGTGCCGGAGCGGTCGAACGGGGCGGTCTCGAAAACCGTTGAGGGTGCGAGCCCTCCCAGGGTTCGAATCCCTGTCTCTCCGCCATTATTTTTTAGCAACCATAGGTAGAAAAGCGATCTGCGTCAAGCGGTTAGCCCCGGCCGTCAGGCGCGGGGCTTTGATTTTTATCCGGGATTTGCTCGGTTTTTGCACGGATAGCGGCAACCCGCGCCACTGCCATCCAGGTAAGCCGGGCGTGGGCGGAAAGACCGGCCACGTGGTGCCGGAATGTCGCCTCCAGCGCCTGTTGCGCGCGCCTGTCGGCATGCGGGTCATTCAGCTCTATCAGGCGCCCGATCTTCCCGCCGTCGGGCATCGGTGTCGCATACCAAACCCTGATCCAGCGGCGGCCGTGCGTGTCGGTGTATAGCTCGCGGCGGATCAGGTCGTGGTTGAAGGTGAAGGGATCACGCATGGTTGCCCTCGATCCGCTCGGCCGCCCGCAGCAGGGCCCGCAGGTCCGCGACTGTCATACGGAACCTCGTCACCACGCCGTTGTCCCCTTCGTGATTCTCGCCGAAAATGTCGTCGCAGTCGTCTTTGCGCAGCTCGATGATCCCGGGCCGCTCGATTTCGGAGAGGTCGTGGCGCGCGTTTTCGATGGCGCGGCGTAGATCTTGCCTGCCGTCCACCCGCACCAACCGCTCCATCAACTCCCGCCCGCGCTCGATGGACTCGGGTGTGGGCTCCTGGGGGGCTCTGTTGCACAAATCCCGTGAGGGATTCATCTTGTGAATCCAGCGTGGTAGCTGGACGGCATGAGCAGACCCATACCCCCCGCCTACAAGACCAGGAACTGGCCCGCCTATAACGAAGCGCTGAAGCGCCGCGGCTCGCTGACGATCTGGTTTGATACCGCCATGATCTGGGAGGCTGCGCCGACAGGTAAGCGCGGCCGACAGCCTGACTATAGCGATGCCGCGATCCAGACCTGCCTGACCATCAAGGTGTTGTTTGGCATGGCGCTCAGACAGACGACTGGCTTCGTCGAAAGCCTGCTGGGGCTCATCGATTTGGATTGGGCTGTGCCCAATTTCAGCACGCTGAGCCGTCGCCAGAAGACCCTGAAGGTCAACATCCCCCACCGCGGCTCGCAAGGCCCGCTGCATCTTCTGATCGATAGCACCGGGATCAAGGTTGAAGGCGAAGGTGAATGGAATGCGCGCAAGCACGGCGGCACCAAACGTCGGGTCTGGCGCAAGATTCACATCGGGATAGACGAGAAAACACTGGAAATCCGCGCAGCCGAGTTCACCACCAGCGATGTCGGTGACGCGCCGATGCTGCCCGAACTGCTCGACCAGATCCCGCCCGATCAGGAGATCGCCAGCGTCACCGCTGATGGCGCCTTCGACACACGCAAGTGTCACGACGCCATCGCCGCCCGCGGTGCGGCCGCCATCATTCCGCCCCGCAAGAACGCCAAGCCATGGAAGCCCGACACCCCCGGGGCAATCGCCCGCAACGAAGCCCTACGCGCGTCGAAACGCTTCGGCCGAACCATCTGGCGACGATGGAGCGGTTATCACCGCCGAAGCCGCGTCGAGACGAAGATGCACTGCGTCAAATTGCTGGGTCAGCGCCTCATGGCGCGGGACTTTGACCGTCAGGTCGCCGAGTTTCAGGTCCGTGTAGCCGTGCTGAACGGCTTCACGGCGCTCGGTATACCCGTCACTGAAGCCGTGGGATGAGTCTGTCCAGGGAAAGGGGAGATCTGTCTGTCACCCGATTTGTGCAACAGAGCCGTCCGGGCCGACTTCCATTGCGAGGGATCGAGGCGGGTGAAGCTGAAGAGCCGGTCCCCTGCTTCTTCAAGGCTGTCGGCAACGGCCTTGCACTTGAGCTGCCACTTGCGCAGGAATGCCTTGCGGCGGGTCTCGATCCCGGCGGCGGTGTCGGCGCAGATCATGTCGCGGTAGTCCTCGGTCAGCTCGTCGTGCAGGTGCCTGGGCGCGTGCGCCAGCAGGTTTCGGTGCTTGTGGACCGTGCAGCGCCGGATCGGCAGAGCCTCGCCCCAGAGCGCGACCAGAGCGGCTTCAAGCCCGGGAGCGCCATCGACGATGACGAATTCGGGCCGCTTCAGACCGCGGGCATCAAGGTCGTCGAGGAACTGGCGCCAGGCAGATGTGCTCTCTCCGCCCATGTTCTTGATGGATAACAATACCTTCTGCCCGTCGCGGCGGATGCCGATCGCCGCCAGCACCGAGATGTTGGTGGCCTTGCGGTCCAGCCGGGTCCGGATCACGGTGCCGTCGAGGATCAGCCGGACGATGTCCTCGTCGGCCAGGCTGCGGGCCGACCAGGCATCCCAATCCACCTTCACCTTGCGCCAGGCCCGGCTGACCACATCCTTGCTGACGGCGCCCTCGAACAGCCCGAACAGCGCCCGCTTGACGCGCCGGGTGTTGGTCCCGGCAAGATAGACCGCCGCGATCAGCGCCTCGGCCTTCTTCGTCAGCCGCTGGTAGCGCGGCAGCGCCTTCGAGCGCCATTCCTTAGCCTTGCCGTCCTCGTCCTCGACCCGGGCGCGGGGCACGCGCACCGTTTCGGTGCCGAAGGTGCCGGTCAGCTGCCGCTCGCGGTGCCCGTGGCGATAGCCCTTCGCCTTCTCGTCGCCGCGACCGTAGCGCATGCGGCCGAGAAACTCGGCCAGTTCCTCTTCAAACATGGTCTCGATGGTCGCGCGGACGCTTGCCCGCAGGCGCTCCTCGATCGGGTCATACCCGGTCGTGTCGGGCAGTAGCGAAAAGGCCGAGCTGTCGGAAATGTCGTTCATGGCGTGATCTCCCTGGCGGTTGGCGCCGCCGGCTGGGTGGGTTTCAGTTCACCCGGAGATTACGCCGCCTTCAAATTTCCACCACTCCCGCGACACCACCCTTGCTACGCGCTGAAAACTTAAGTTATTGTTTCTATTATATCTCTCAGGACATCGATCAAGATTGCCGGACTGTCTTTTCTGCCACCTATCCAATAAAATCATTGGGTTATCGGTCGGAAAATCGGCACCGCCACTGTTTTGCCCACGTTCAGACTCGGCTGCCCGTTGGTCGGTAGCGGACTACCATGGACTTCATCGGCCCTCGGCCATCCTGCAAACATCACAGCCCATTCACCCCTGCGAGTTGCACATCCCGTTCGGAAACCACGAGGACATGGTTTTTCGCCCGTCGGAAAGGTGCCGGGGAATCACCGCAACAGCGAGATCATCGCCTCTGCAGCCCCAGCCGGATCTGCTTTTCGATTTCGATGATGGCAAAGAAGGCCGCGCCGACCCCGACGATCAGCAGCCCATCCTTCAGCGAGACGGGCTGGGTTCCAAGGATGGTTTGCAGGAACGGCACATAGGTCACCGCGAACTGCGCGGCGGTGACAGCGATGACCACCAGCCAGACCACGGGCGTCCCCTTTACCGCGTTCCAGGTCAATGAGGCGCCGTGAATGTTGCGAATAAAGAAGAGGTGGAAAGTCTTGAGCACGACAAGCGTGTTCATCGCGATCGTCTGCGCCAGCGGCAACGGGTAGCCGCGGTCAAGCGCGTAGGTGAACATTGCAAAGATGCCCGCAATGAACAGCGACGCAACGAGGATGATGTGCCATACCAGTTCCCCCGAAAGAATGGGCGCCTCGCGTCGCCGGGGCGGCCGGAGCATTGTCCCGGCTTCAGTGGGCTCGAAGGCCAGCGCCAGCCCCAGCGTAATCGCGGTAATCATGTTTACCCAAAGGATCATCACCGGGCTCAGCGGCAGGAGCATGCCGACCAGGAGCGCAATCACGATCACGGTGGACTCGCCCGCGTTGGTGGGCAGCATCCAGCTGATGACCTTCTTGAGGTTGTCATAGACCGTCCGCCCTTCGCGCACGGCGGCGGCGATGGAGGCGAAGTTGTCATCCGCCAGCACCAGATCGGCGGCTTCCTTCGCTGCCTCCGATCCCTTCAGGCCCATGGCGATGCCGGCGTCGGCACGCTTCAGGGCGGGTGCATCGTTCACCCCGTCGCCGGTCATGGCGACTGACAGGCCGTTGGCCTGCAGAGCGGTGACAAGGCGCAGCTTGTCTTCGGGGCTGGTGCGGGCAAAGACATCCACCGTCGCCACCTCCAGCGCCAGTTGCGCCTCGTCCAGCTTGTCGAGGTCGGCGCCGGTCAGCACGCGGTCAGGGTTCTGCAGCCCGATCTGCGCGGCAATGGCCGCCGCCGTGCCTGCATGGTCGCCGGTGATCATCTTCACCCGGATGCCCGCCGCGCGGCATTCGGCAACGGCGGAAATCGCCTCTGGGCGGGGCGGGTCGATCAGGCCGACGAGGCCGAGGAAGGTCAGGCTGCCCCCCAGCGTTCCACTGTCAATCTGCGCGCCGGTCTCGTGCCGTTCCGCCAGTGCCAGCACGCGCAGGCCCCGCCGTGCCATCTTATCCGCCCGGTCCTGCCACGCATGAAGGTCCAGCCCCGCGCACATCCGCAACACCCGCTCGGGTGCGCCCTTGACATGGGTGATGCGGCCCTCCGGCCCATCGGTCAGCACCGCCATGAAGCGGTGGCGGCTGTCGAAGGGGATGGCGTCCAGACGCGGCGCGGCGATCCCATGCGCCACCTTTCCCGCAAAGGCCAGGAGCGCCCCTTCCATCGGATCGCCCTCGACGCTCCACGCGCCGTCCTTCTCGACCAGCGCGGCGTCGTTGCACAGCGCCGCCGCGCGGGCGAGGCGGGACAGATCGCCGGCAGGCGTGATCCGGCCCAAAGGCGCATAGCCTTCTCCGGCGACGGCAAAGCTGCCCTCGGGCGTTTCTGCCGCCGCGACGACCATTTCGTTGCGGGTCAGCGTGCCGGTCTTGTCGGTGCAGATGACCGAGACCGAGCCGATCGCCTCGATTGCGGGCAGGCGGCGGACGATGGCGTTGCGGTTGGCCATGGCCTGCACGCCGATGGCCAGCGTCACCGTCATCACGGCGGGCAGACCTTCGGGGATGGCGGCAACAGCGATGGCGACCACGGTCATGAAGAGGTCGGAGAAACCCTGATGCCCGACGAAATAGGCCCATGCCAGCAACAGGCTTGCGGCGAGCAGGATCAGGAACGAAAGCCAGCGCGCAAAATGGTCCATCTGCGCGACCAATGGCGTGGTCAGCTGTTCGACCCCCTCCAGCAGCCCGCCGATGCGCCCGATCTCGGTGCCCGCACCCGTGGCCACCACCAGCCCCCGCGCCGTGCCTTGCGTCACCAGCGTGCCCGACCACAGCATCGACCGGCGGTCGCCAAGCGGGGCGTCCATCTTCACCGGGGTCGCGCCCTTTTCGACCGGCACGGATTCACCCGTCAGGATCGCCTCTTGCGCGGCAAGGCCGCGCGCCTCCAGCACCCGCAGGTCGGCGGGCACCTTGTCGCCCGGCTCCAGCAGGATGATGTCGCCGGGCACGATGGTCGCGCCCTCGACCGTCTGCCGCCGCCCGTCGCGCAGCACGGCGGCGCGCGGGGCCAGCATGTTGCGGATCGCGGCCATGGCCGACTCGGCCTTGCCTTCCTGGATGAAGCCGATCACCGCATTGGCCAGAACCACCGCCAGAATCACCCCGGTATCGATCCAGTGCTGCAGGAAACCCGTGACGATGGAGGCCACGAGCAGCACATAGATCAGCACGTTGTGGAACTGCAGCAAGAAGCGCAGCAGCGGACCCCGCGCCCGCGTTTCCGGCAGGCGGTTCGGCCCATGCGCGGCCAGACGGCGGGCGGCTTCGGCCGCGGTCAGTCCATCGGCGGTGGCATTCAGGTCGGCCAGGCAGTCGGCGGCGGGGCGGGCGTGGGGGTGGGGCATCTGCATCAGCGCGCCGTGTAGCCCCCGTCGATGGCAATTTCGGCGCCGGTGACGAACTTCGCCTCGTCCGAGGCGAGCCAGACCACCGCCCAGGCGATGTCATCGGGTTCGCCCATATGGCCGAGGGGGTGGACAGACCCCGCCGCCACCTTGGCCGCCTCCAGATCGGGCGAGGTGGCGCGCAGGTGGTTTTCCACCATCGGCGTCCAGATATAGCCGGGATGGATCGAATTCACCCGGATCTGTTCGGGCGCATAGGTGACGGCATCGTTCTTGGTCATCAGCCGCACCGCGCCCTTGGAGGCATGGTAAGCCGCAAGGTTGCCCACGCCGATCAGCCCGGCGATGGACGACAGGTTGATGATCGACCCCTTGCCCGCCGCCCGCAGATGCGGGATCGCGTGCTTGGTGCCGAACATCACGCCCTTGACGTTCACCGCCTGCACCCGGTCCCATTCTTCCTCGGTCACCTGATCGGTGGGCTTGGGGCTGCCGGAGATGCCTGCGTTGTTCACCATCACATGCAGCCCGCCGAACCGGGCGGCGGCGGCGTCGATGGCGGATTTCATCGCCGCCTCGTCGGCCACATCCACGCGCCAGAAGGCAACCGCATGGCCCTTTGCCGCCAGATCGTCTGCCAGCGCCTGGCCTTCGGCCTCCATCACGTCGAAGATCGCGACCCTCGCGCCTTCCCCGGCCATGCGCTCTGCGCAGGCGCGCCCGATGCCCACGGCACCTCCGGTCACAATGGCGATCTTGTGTGCAAGTCGGTTCATCTGCGTGCTCCTTCGGGTTGGGTTTCGGGTGGTTTCGTCAGGCGGTCATGCGGCCCTCGGTCGAGATTTCGGGGATTTCGGTGCGTCCGGTTTCCGCAGCGCCGCACAACAGTTCGACCGCGCGGTCGGCGGCGTCCTGGAACGGCTCCAGCACCAGATCGGCGCCGGACCCGAACAGAACCTCGGTATCGGCGGCAGAGTGCGACGCGGCCGCGATGCGCCCCGAAAAGCCTGCCGTCCGGGCAAGCTGGATCAGGGTGCGGCGGGCGTCTTCCTGACTGAGGCCGGTGGGGTGGATGGGCACGGTCGAGACCAGCCACCCGGCGCCGCGCAGGGGCAGTTCGGCCACGAACTCGGGGTCGGTCGCATCCCCGAACTCGGCCTCCAGCCCCAACTCGCGCCAGCGCCCGACGGCCAGCGGGTTGAAGTCGATCCCGAGCACGGCGAGACCGCGAGTCTTCAGCCTCATGCCGATGGCCGTGCCAAACCGCCCGAGACCGAAGACGATGACCGGAAAGGTGCGACCCTGATGCGCCCCGGCCTCGGATGGCTCGCGCGGGGTGCCCTTGCGTTCGAAGATGCCGAGGAATGGCTCGAACAGCGCATAAAGATGATGCGACCATGTGATCATGTAGGTCGAGGCCGCGATGGTCACGAGGCCCACCATGGTGACAAGCCCCAGCGCGTCATCGGCCACATGGCCGAGGCTGACCCCCATGGCGACGAAGATCAGGGAAAACTCGCTGATCTGCGCCACGGTCAGGCCCGCCAGAAACCCGGTGCGCTTGCGGTAGCCCATGGCCCCCATGATCGCCAGCACGATCAGCGGGTTGCCGATCAGCACGAACAGGGAAAAGACCACCGCGCCGGTGACATGCGCGCCCAGCAGCGACAGGTCCAGCGTGGCGCCAAGCGCGATGAAGAAGAACAGAAGCAGGAAGTCGCGCAACGGGGCCAGCCGGGCCGCGATCGTCTCGCGGTAGGCGGTGGAGGCCAGCGCCACCCCGGCCAGCAGGCCGCCGACCTCCTTGCCCAGGCCCACGGCATCGCCCACGGCGGCAAACATCGCCGCCAGCGCAATGGCAAAGATCACCAGCAGTTCCGGCGCGCGGGCCAGCCGTTCGGTCAGCGGGTTGGCAACGTAGCGCACGAACACCACCACAGCCGCCACCAACGCCACGCCCGAGGCCAGCACCGTCAGCACCGACCCGCCGCCATGCCCGCCATCCGCCGCCCCGATGCCGATGGCCGACAGCACGATCATCGCCAGCACCACCACCAGATCCTGCACGATCAGGAACCCAAGCGCGATCTGGCCGTGCAGCGCGTCGATCTCGCGCTTGTCCGACAGCAGTTTCACGATGATGATGGTCGAGGAAAAGGTCAGCGCCACGGCGACGTAAAGGCTGGTGACATGGTCCAGCCCGAGCGCCAGCCCGATCAGATAGCCGAAGAACGCGGTAAAGGCGACCTGACCAAGCCCCGTCAGCACCGAGACCGCCCCGAGCGAGCGGATCAGCTTCACGTCCAGCTTGATGCCGACCAGAAACAGCAGCACCGCGATGCCCAGTTCCGACAGCAGGTCGATCTGTTCGTCCGACTGCACGACATCCAGCGCCGACGGCCCCGCGATCAGACCGACCGCGATGAAGCTGACAATCAGCGGCTGGCGCAGCAGCGTGCCAAGCAGGCCGAGGCCCGCCGCCATGACCAGCAGCAGCGCCACTTCGGCAAAGGATGTCATCGTCGGCGTCATGATCGCTTCTCCTGCCCCGCCCCGTCCGGGGCGCGGGGCGCGTTCTGGTGGCGTTCGAGGAAGTGTTCGAGATCGGCATCCGCGATCCGCCAGCCCTTGCCGATGCCGATGGCGCGCAACTCTCCCAGCTTGATCCAGTGCCGCACGGTCGCCTCGGCCACCTTCAGGCGGTCGGCCACATCCCTTACGGTCTGATACTGTTCATTCGGCATCGCATGGCTGCTCCGATGGTGATTTGTTGCAGTATAGGGAATGATCCCCGATCCTGCTTGACCTCGATCAATCGGGGCGCCGTCAATGAACGGTCAACAGAACCAGCCGAGGAAAGCGGTGCGGCAGATCATGTTGGCGACGGGTTTTTTTTGATAGCATCGCCAAATGGAGGTTCTTCGCAATTCCGGCATCACATCCGGCGCTTCGTATATCGATCCTTCTGCCTCTTAGCCTCGATGGCATCGCCGAATGGGCAATAAACTCTATGGCTTGGCGGCCAGACACCAGAGCGTGCCTGAAATGTATGTTGGCCCGAGAAGGACCGCAGGCAGGCGCGCTTCCTGATGGCGGCGCTGGCCGAAGACCGGCCCGACGACCTGCACGACGCTTACCAGGACGCGCTCTCGCGCGGGCCGAAGTGGCAGGAGCGGATCGCGGCCACGCTGAAACTGATGCCGGATGTGGCAGAGCGGCTGGGATGACATGGGGCGCGATTGTTGCGAAGCATCCAAGGCAAGCGGGCCTCGCAGGAGGAGCGCCGGCAATGATCTTTCCAGAGAGAGGGCATCTTGATGCGAGACCTGTTCACCGCGGGAAAGTCAGCCCGCAAGTTCTGGTATATCGGCGGCAGGCCTCGGATATCTTCCCGCCACGACCCTTGACCAGATCTCCGGTCGCTTTGCGACCTCTGAAATCTGCAGGCCGGGAGCGACCTGATCGAAGATGCCGTTCACCTTGGTCGCCCATTCGAAGAGCAGACGCTGGAGTTCCGGCGTGATCCGCTGCCGCTGCCAGATCAGTTCGAAGTCGATCCGATCACCAAGGCGCTCGGCAACCAGCAAAATGACATACGTCGTGATGTTGGCGTAACCCTGCGCCGGTGTCGCAATAGGTGAAAGCCTGCGCCGAATACATGGCGTCGGACGCCCGCATCCTGGTCTGCACCCACGCCACCTTCCGTTTCGGATTCGACGCGGTCGAGGCGGCGCGCGGGATCGAGGCGTTTGACGAGGTGTTTCTGGCGATCGACGAATTCCATCACGTCTCGGCCGATGACAACAACCGGCTGGGCCAGATCCTGCACCGGATCGTGACCCGCGATCGCGCGCATGTCATGGCGATGACGGGGTCGTATTTCCGGGGCGACGCCGTGCCTGTGCTGCGCCCCGAGGATGAGGTGCGGTTCTCGAACTCTCCGGAACAACCTATGTCGCCCGGAGCCTGTCGAGCATCCCCGAGATCTTCGGAGACCGCATGATCCTGCACAAGATTGGCGTGACATCGCAACAGGTCGGCCGCCGCATTGCCGACGCCCGCAACGACGCGACCTTCCTGATGGCCCCGGTAGAAATCGTGGCGACCTATGTGCTGAAGAACCTCTCACGCGCAAAGGTCGAGAAACTGCTGCATAGATTCTTTGAGCCCGCGCGCCCCGCCGAACTGAGCGTGACGGATCGGATGGGCAAGAAAATCCCCCCCGCGAGTGGTTCGATCGACTGCCGGACCATGTCGGCCAAGCCGCGAAGCTGATTGAGGAACGAAGGCTGCCCGAGTATCGATATTGCAGGCGCCTACAGCAGATAGTGGCGAGGTGAACTGCCTGCGGTGGTTCACCTTGAGGATGAGTGCGCGGCGAGCGTGTCCGGACCAAAGAAGACATTCTGTGGGAGAGGTCCGCTACATTGCACCAGATACAGAGCCGTCCTTTGTGTGTGCCGCCGCACAGAGATGTGCCTCCACGGGCGGGATCGGGGCGAAAACCCGTCTCGTGTTCACTTTTTCAGCTTGGCCTGCTCCAACGACCAGTATTCCATGTTGAACAGGTCGTTCCGCGAAAGCGGGGTGAAGGCGCCGATGGCTTCGGCGGCCAGGATCACCCGCGCCGTCTGTGACGCGAGGTCGGCCGCGATCGCGGCTTCGGCCCCTGTGCGTCCGACACCGAACAGGCCGAGACTGCGCACGTGGACCACACGCGGCAAGGGGTCCAGCATCACCTTGGGTTCGGTTGCCCGGCTGGCCTCCTGCCGGAAGTAGGTCCGATACCTTTCGGCATATCGGTCGAGGGCGGCATCGATGTCGGCGGCATTTTCGGTGCCGTCAAGGATCAGCGGGAAGGCTTTGATGCGGATGACATGGTCGGGGGTCACGGTGCCACGGCTGGCGATCTCGGGCAGATCGTCGCGCGCCAGAAGGGTCCTGATCGCCGTATCCTGCCGGAAATCCAGCGCAGCCCCGGCCGCGAACACCGGTCCCGCCGCGCGAAGCCGGTCGGCCAGCAATGCGCCGAAGGCCTGCGCACGGTCGTCGGCGGGCTGCGGCGGTTCGATCAGCAGCACCGTGACGCCTGCGCTGGCCAGAAAATCCTCGGCCATGTTCACGAAAGTGATCATGCGGTCATAGGACTCGCGCGCCGTTTTCCCGAATGTGAAAAGGCCATGGTTCACGAGCCAGAGCCCCTTGCACTCCGGATTCGCATCGAAAATCCGGGCGGCCTCGATCGACAGATCGTAACCCGGCATCACATAGGGCACGATGGCCAGTTGACCGCCATAGATGCGCTGGCCGATCTCGGCGGCATCGGGCTGGTTGACCAGAACCAGCACGGCCGTCGCATGGGAATGATCCACGAACCGGGCTGGCAGGAAGGCGTGCAGCAGCGTTTCCAGCGACGGGTTGGGTGAAGCGGGATCGAGCAGGTTGGCCCGCAGCAGGCCGACCATCTCGGGGTCGGAAAGGGGTGCCGCATGGCGTGACGCCAGCAAGGGCGCAAGCTCCACCGCCGGAAGGCCCGGCGCCTCGATGGTGGCCAGATCCCAGCCGCTGCCCTTGACATGCATCACGGCGCGCGGCTTGCCATCCGCATCGGGCCGCAAGGTCTTGACCGAGGTGTTGCCCCCGCCGTGCAGCACCAGATCGGGGTCGCCCCCGATCAGACGCGAGGTGTAGATGCGCAAGGCCAGATCGCGGTCGGCCGGGTCATCCCCGGCGGCAGCCACCCAGGCGGCCGCCGCTGTGTCGTCCCACCGGTTCGGAAGGGGCGTGTCCATGGCGCTATCCCCGCCCGTCCAGCAGATCCGACATCACGAGGCGAAAGAGGTTCTTGCTGCGCGGGCCGGTCATGATGTCGTCCAGCAGGGCGACCGTCTGCTTGTAGTGGTCGGTCTCTCGGTGCGCGTCCAGCGCCTCGGCGTTGTCGAAGATTTCGAAGATCGCGAACTTCGTGGCATCCTCCGGGTCTTGCAGCACGTCGAACCGCCGGTTGCCGGGTTCGCGGGTCGTCCCGTCGAAATTGATGCGGAAGGCGTCCAGGAAATCCTGAACCCGGTCGGGTTTGACCGTGATATGAACCAGTTGCACGAACATGCTGTGTCACTCCACCCCGGTCTTGCCATGCCGGACGTTCAGCGCATGGCGCTCGGTCCAGCTTTCGGGCACCGGGGCGCCGGTATTGCCGAACCATTCCTGCACCGGGATGCCCGATATCAGCGCCACATTGCCCCAGGGCATCCAGGCCCCGGTCCGCACGATGTATTTCGCGCCGCGGTAGCCCTCTTCGTGGAACCAGCTGTTCGGCTTGACACCGCCAAGGGCATCGGGAAAGATTTCCGCCACGCCGTTCCAGGCCACCGGATTGTTTTCCTTGGCGTCGGCGATCATGTGATAGGCCTCGACCCACATTTCCTGCCGGATCGCCCGCAGCACGGTGAACAGGTCCGGCACCCCGGGGCACAGCGCGAGGTCGATCACCCTGTCGTCATAGGCCATGGGAAAGCCGGCATCGGTGATCAGCAGGATGTCGTCGTGACCCATCTCCGAGATGGCACGGCTCAGTTTCACGTTCAGGATTCCGTTGCGGCGCATGTAGCTGTCCTTCTGTTACGTTTCGGGTTCAGGCGTGGCCCTGAACGATAAGGGAAATGATCTCGTCCTGACTGGTGGTGGCCATGTCGCGCACCCCGGCCATGCCCCCAAGGTGCAGGATCGCGACCCGGTCGCAGACCTTGCGCACATGGCCGAGATCGTGGCTGACCATGACGATGCCGATGCCCTTGGACGCCAGATCGCGCACGATGCCCAGAACCTCGTCGCGGGCGCTGGGGCTGAGCGCCGATGTCGGCTCATCCAGGATGATGTAGCGGCTGCCGAAGGCGGTGGTGCGGGCCAGTGCCGAAACCTGCCGCTGCCCGCCAGACAGATGCCCCGAAGGCGTGCGCACATCGAAGGGCCGCACCGAAAAGCTGTTGACGATGGCCTGCGCACGGCGGCGCATCTCGCCGAATTTCAGAAAGCCGAAGCGGTTGGTGATCTCGCGCCCCATGAAGATGTTGTGCACGACCGGCAGGTCATCGAACAGCGCAAGATCCTGATACAGCATCGCGATTCCCGCGTCGCGCGCCTCGGTCGAGCTGGCGAAGACCCAGGCCTTGCCGTCGATCTCGATGCTGCCTGTATCGGGGGAGACGGCGCCGGCCAGCACCTTCATCAGGGTGGACTTGCCCGCGCCGTTGTCGCCCAGCAGGCCGACCACCTCGCCTGGGTGAACCTCCAGGTCGATCCCTTCGATGGCTTTCACCGCCCCATAGGATTTGGATATGCCGCGCAGGACAACGCTCATGTCTGTGTCTTTCCGGGTCGTGGGAAAAGGCCTTCCCGGGGCAGCGGTGCGCTCCGGGAAGGCAGGGGAATCTCAGCGGTCGAGCTTGCCGGAATAGCGGAAGGCGTATTCGGTTTCCTTGTCGATCGCCTCTGCCGACATGTGATAATCCAGCGGCTTGATCGTCGCGGCCAGCACCACGGGAACCGGCTTGCCTTCGGCATGGGCGCGGATCGCCTCGGCCACGGCGGTGCCCCAGTCGTCGTTCACCCGGAAGGCCGTGACCTTCAGCCCGCCCTCCTTGATCGACTTCAGCTCGTCCGCGCCACCGCCCCAGCCGTTGATGATGACCTGATCCAGCACGCCGCGCTCGGATGCCGCCGCCAGCGCCCCCAGCGCGATCGAGGTCGACGAGGCGTGCAGCATCCGCAGGTCGGGATGGCGCGACAGCAGGGCATTTGCCCCCGAGAACGACAGTTCGCGGTCGCCATTGGCCTCGTATTCATCGACGATCTCCATCTTGGAGTTCGCCTTGATGCAGTCGGCGAAATGGTCCGTGCGCTGGCTGTCGATCAGGCCGGGAATGTAGCGCAGCAGCGCAATCTTGCCCTCACCGCCGGTTTCCTTGATCGTCCACTGGCACAGGGCTTCGGCCCCCACCGTATGGTCGAAGCCGACATGGGTCAGCGGCTGGTTCTCGGTGCCCAGCGTGTCGACGAAGGGGTTGACCACGTTCATCACCAGGGTCGGCAGTTCCGCCGCCAGACGCCCGATGTTGGATTTCTGGACCTGATATTCCGACGGCCCCATCACGACATAGTCGAAGCCGCCCGCCAGCACCTGTTCGACCTGCGCGCCCTGACGGTCATGTTCGTCGGGCTTGATCATGAATTCGACGATCTCGAAGGGAATGCCGATCTCGTCCAGCCGCGCGCGGGTCGAGATGTTCAGCCGTGCCCAGGCGTCCGAGGTTTCCAGCGACGGAAACATCAGCGCGATCTTCAGCGGCTTGTCGAAAGTCTTGTCGGTCTTGGTGGCCGGGGCCTGGACGGTCGCCATGAAGGCATCCATTGCCGCGCGCGAACCCTCCATCGTCGCGTGCAGTTCGGGCAGCAGGTAATAGCCACGCTCCTTGGCGGCGGTCGGCGCCTCCTGCGCGGCGAGCGGCAGCGTCATCGCCATGGCGGCCACACCGGCCATCAGGATCGTTCGTGCAGACATGAAGCATTTCATTCTCGTATCTCCTCCCTGAGATCGTTGATGCGTGTCACTCTTCGCTGCGGCTGTCCCGCCGCGAGTAAAGACCGATGGTGATGAGGATGACGGCACCGGCGGCGACATGCTGCCAGAAAGCCTCGAACCCCAGCATGATGACGGCGTTGGTGATCGTCGCCAGCAGCCAGGCCCCCAGCAAGGTGCCCACGATCGAGCCGCGACCGCCGAACAGGTTGGTGCCGCCCACGATCACCGCCGCAATGGTGTTCAGCAGGATCGTCACCGCCCCCGATGCGACGACCGCATCCAGACGCCCGGTCAGGATGATGCCCCCCAGTGCCGCGATCAGGCCCATGAACACATAGACCCCGATCCGGTAGCGCAGGACGCTGATGCCCAGCCGCCGCGCCGCCGTCGGGTTGCCCCCCACGGCATGCAGCCGCGCGCCAACCCGGTGATAGGCAAAGACCAGATGGGCAATGATGATCAGCGTCAGCGCGATGATCAGCGGCATCGGCACCCCCAGGATACGCCCGCGCCCCAGCCAGGTGATCGCCTCGGGGAAGGCAAAGAACACGCCACCCCCGGCATAGACCAGCGCCAGCCCGCGAAACACCAGCTCGGTCGACAGGGTCACGATGAAATCCGGCATCCTGAGCTTGGTGATCAGCACCCCGTTGATCAGCCCGCAAAGACCCCCGGTGGCGAAACCGATCATGACCGAAAGCCACAGCGGCAGGCCGAAGTCCTTCAGCGCGCCTGCGAAGGCGACGCTGGACAGCGTCAGGATCGCCCCGATCGACAGGTCGATCCCCCGCGCGGTGATAACGGCCGTCATGCCGATGCCCAGCAGCATGATCAGCGACGCATCCAGCGAGATCGCCCGCAGGTTGCCCGCCGAAAAGAAACCCGGCGCGGAAAAGGCCATCACGACACAGATGATCAGCAGCATCATCGCAGGCGCGGCCAGCGGCACTTTCGTCGGGCCGAAGAGCGGGGGCAGATTTCCCTTCCAGTCCGACAGTTCGAGCGCGGTGCGCTGGCTGGCGGCGGAGCCTGGTCCTTCGTCACGAGTCAATGCCACGGGTCGCCCTCTTGGGTTTGTTCATTTGTTCTCAGCTTCATCATATGATCGCACGTCGAACGGCTCTGTCAAGCCATTCGTATGCTGCCTGTTTAACAGGCAACCGGTTTTGGCAGGGCTGCGGTGGCCGGTCAGGCCATCAGCGCCAGTGCGGTCTGTTCGTTGGTGATGAAAACATTGATGAAGCCGCCGCTCAGCGCCGCCCGGATCGCGGCCACCTTGTCGGGGCCGCCCGCCGCCGCCACGACGCGCGGGGCCTTGCGGTAGCTTTCCAGTGGCAGGCCGATCACCCGTTCATGCAGCGGCAGGTCAAGCTCCTGCCCCTCGGCATTGATGAACCGGCACAGCACGTCACCGACCGCCCCGCCGCGCCGCATCGCCTCGACCTCGGTCGGATGCAGGTAGCCCCGGCGGATCACGCTGGCATTGGCATCGACCGCACCGATGCCGACAAGCGCGCAATCAGCCTTCAGGGCCATCTGCAACGTGTTGCGCACGCTGGCATCGCGCAGCATGGCGCGCGCGATCTGGGCATCCTCGACCACCAGCGGCGCGGGCACGAGAAAGATCTTCCGGTCCGGCCCGACCACGCGCAGCCCGTCGACATAGGCCTGCACGCCGCCCGTCATGCCCACCAGATCAATGCGCCGGTCGTTGACCAGATGGCCCAGCCGGTGGATCGCCGCCCCGACCATCTCGCCCCAGCCGACGGCCAGCAGGCTGTCCTCTGGCAGGGCGTGCATCAGGAATTGCGCTGCCGCCTGCCCCAGCCGTTCGCTGAGCGGTTCACCCGGCAGGTCGGGAATCACGCGCACGTCTTCCAGCCCGAATCGGGCGCGGATGCGGCGTTCGATTTCCAGACAGCCTTGCAGGGCGGAGTTGATCCGCACCTCCAGCATACCGGACCGGCGTCCCGCCTCCAGCAGGCGGGAAACCTTGATGCGGGGCAGGCCCAGCATTTCGCCGATCACCTGCTGGGTCAGCCCGTCATGGTAGTAATACCAGGCAACCCGGGCCAGCAGGGCGTCTTCTTCCGAAATGATCACCGGGTCTCGACTGTTCATCTGCCCATCCTGGGTCCAGCATCCTTACCGTCCACATGGCGTTGCACTAGATCCCCGCCAGCATCGGCAGCAAGCGGAATCCCGGTCCGCCGCGCCGTTTCCGGGCGACCCGGCGCGGCAGGCGGTGCAGACCGTGTGGCAATCCGGCTTGACGGACCAGACTTCATGTGTCCATCTGTCTTGCGTATCAACAAATGATCACTCCGTAAAGCGCCCCGGCCCTTGCACGATCAAACCCGGCCACCAAGGAACCCCCGATGCCAGAGACGCACCTGCCATGCACGGATCATGCACACAACATGCAGATGATCGGTCACAGCGATCAGGGGGGGCGATGCGACGGCACCCAGATCATGGTGCAGGATGGCCATGCCTATGTCGCCCACATCTTTTCGGGCGGGTTCAGCGTGATCGACGTCCGCGACCCGGCGCGGCCCCTCACGGTCAATTTCGTGCCGGCCCCCCCCAACACCTGGTCGCTGCACCTGCAGGTGCATGACCGGCTGCTGCTGACGGTGCATGCGCAGGACCAGTTCGCGAAACCCGAAACCAACGACGAACGCAATTACTACAAAGCCGACACCCGCGATACCGGCAAGGCCGCACTGGCGCAGACGCGCAACTGGTCGGCGGGCATGGCGGTCTATGATCTGGCAGACCCGGCCAACCCGCGCCAGATCGGCTTCATGCCGGTGAACGGGATCGGGCTGCACCGGATCTGGTATGTCGGGGGACGCTGGGCCTATGCCTCGGCGCAGATCGAGGGGTTCAGCGACTTCATCCTGATCACCATCGACATGGCCGACCCGAGCCGGCCGGAGATTGTGGGCAGGTTCTGGCTGCCCGGCATGAACATCGCGGCGGGCGAGGTGCCGGACTGGCCGCTGGCCCATGGCCGCTACAGCCTGCATCACCCGATTGTTGACGGCGACACGGCCTATTGCGGCTGGCGCGACGGCTGTCTTGTGGTCGTGGATGTGGCCGACCGTGCCGCTCCCAAGCTGATCGCGCACCGCAACTGGGCCCCGCCCTTTGGCGGCGGAACCCACAACTGCCTGCCCCTGCCCGACCGCGACCTGCTGATCGTGGTCGATGAAACCGTGCTGGACAATGAAGAGGACGGCGACAAGCCGATCTGGGTGTTCGACATCCGCGAGAAGGCGAACCCGGTCTCGATTGCCACCTTCCCCAAGCCGTCGGATCGCGACTACCGCGCGGTCGGCGGCCATTTCGGCCCGCACAACGTGCATGAAAACCGGCCGGGCAGCTTTGTCAGCTCCACCCTGATCTTTTCCACCTGGCAGAACGGCGGGCTGCGCGTGCACGACATCTCCAACCCCTATGCCCCGAGGGAAGTCGGCGCGCTGGTGCCGAAGGCCCCGTTGCGCCATGTCGACCACCGTCCCGGCCGCCCGCTGGTCATCAACACCACCGATGTGTTCGTGGATCGCAGCGGTCTGGTCTATTTCACCGATTTCAGTGGCGGTGGCCTGCACATCGCCCAATACGGCGGCTGACAGCGGCAGCAACAGGGGGATGCAATGACGCGGCAATATTATCTGGCCATCGACGCGGGCACCGGCAGCGGCCGGGCGGTGGTGTTCGACCACACCGGCGCGCAATGCGGGCTGGGCCAGCAGGAATGGACCCATGTCAGCGAACCGGGCGTGCCGGGCTCAATGAATTTCGATTGCGCCGGGAACTGGCTGCTGCTCTGCCGCTGCATCGGGCAGGCGATCCGCGAGGCGGGCATTCGCCCCGACCAGATCGCCGCGATCAGCAGCACCTCGATGCGCGAAGGCATCGTGGTCTACGATGCCGACGGATCCGAGCTTTGGGCCTGCGCCAATGTCGACGGGCGTGCCATGCGGGAAGTGGCCGCGCTGAAGGCCCGCGACGCCGGGCTGGAGCCGCATTTCTACCAGGTCAGCGGGCAGACCTTCGCGCTCGGGGTCTGGCCGCGACTGGAGTGGCTGCGCGCCAACCGCCCCGACCTGTTCGCCCGCATCGCGCGGCTGTCGATGATCAACGACTGGGTCGCGGCACGGCTGAGCGGCGAGATCGTGGTGGAGCCCTCGAACGCCGGCACCTCGGGGCTGATGGACCCGACTGCGCGGCAATGGTCCGACGACCTGATCGAGATGGCCGGGTTGCCGCGCGCGATCTTTCCGCCGGTGGTGGAACCCGGCGCGCAGATCGGCCGGGTCACGCCGCAGGCGGCGGCCGAGGCTGGGCTGGCGGCCGGAACCCCGGTCATCTGCGGCGGCGGCGACGTGCAGATGGGCACGCTGGGGCTGGGCGTGACCGGCGACGGCGATGCCGCGATCCTTGGCGGCACCTTCTGGCAGCAGGTCATCAACATCCCGACCGGGCGCACCGACGACACGATGCGGGTGCGGATCAATCCGCATGTGGTGACCGGGCTCAACCAGGCGGAATGTATCTCCTTCTTTGTCGGCCTGACGATGCGCTGGTTCCGCGACACGTTCTGCGACGCCGAAAAGGCCGAGGCGGCGCGCCGGTCGATGGATGTCTATGCGGTGCTGGAGGAACTGGCGGCCAGGGTGCCGCCCGGAGCCAACGGCATCATCCCGGTGTTTTCGGATGCGATGGATTTCGGGCGCTGGTATCACGCGGCGCCGTCCTTCCTGAACATGTCGATCGAGCCGGGCCATACCACGAAAGCCAGCCTGTTCCGCGCACTTCAGGAAAACGCCGCGATCGTCTCGGCGGTCAATCTGGAACGGGTCCGGGCGTTTTCCGGTGTCCGCATCACAAGGCCGGTGGTCTTTGCGGGGGGGGCATCCAAAGGGGCGCTCTGGGCGCAGATTCTGGCCGATGTGCTGGGGCAGGAGGTGGCGATTCCCCGCGTGCGCGAGGCAACGGCCCTCGGCTGCGCGGCTTCGGCTGCCTGCGGGATCGGGGCATTCGGCTCGATTGCCGAAGCCGGGGCGGCCATGTCGGGGATCGAGCGGATCGTCTCACCCAACATGGCGCTTTCCGGCCTCTATGCCGAGACCCGTGCCCGCTGGGAAGGGGCCTATCCGGCGCAGAAGGCGCTGACCGATGCAGGCATCACCACCTCGATGTGGCGCGCGCCGGGGATCTGAGCGCCGCCCTTGCCCGGATGAGCGGACATGGGGTTTCAGAACATCGACACCGCCCCGGGCAGGCACGACTTTCCTTTTGTGGAGGGGCCTGATATCCGCTCTTCCCGACCGGTAGTTCCTGCGTCCCGGCGTGTTTGCGGGTGGGACCCGGTCGCAGAACCCGCAAGTATCGTTGGGCCGGAGCACTGACTGGATGACCAGTCTGATTGAATTCCTTCGCCGCAATGCCCCTTGGTTAGGTGCCGGGTTTCTGCTGACCTTTGCGTCCAGCTTCGGTCAGACGTTCTTCATTGCCATCTTCGCGGGCGACATCCGGCAGGAGTTCGGGCTGAGCAATGCGGGCTGGGGTGGGGTCTATGCCGTCGCCACCATGGCGTCGGCCGCCGTCATGGTCTTCGCGGGCGGCGTGACCGACCGGTTCCGCGTGCGCCTGATCGGCCCGGTCATCCTTGCCAGCCTTGCGGGTGCGGCCACCCTGATGTCGCTTTCCTCCGGGATCGTGGCGCTGACCTGCGCGGTGTTCCTGCTGCGCCTGATGGGTCAGGGCATGATGGGCCAGACCGCGATGGTGGCGATGTCGCGCTGGTTCGTGGCCACTCGCGGGCGGGCAATTTCCATCGCCGGGCTGGGCGTGGCGCTTGGCGAGGCGATGCTGCCGCTGGCCTTCGTGGCGCTGATGGGCTGGTTCGACTGGCGGACGTTGTGGCTGTTCGCCGCCGGCTTCCTGCTGCTGGCGGCGGGGGCCATGGTCCTGATCCTCAAGTCCGAACGCACCCCGCAGGCCATGGCACGCGAGAGCGCGGCGGTCGGCATGTTTGGGCGCAACTGGACGCGGGTTCAGGCGCTGCGGCACTGGTTTTTCTGGTTGTCCCTGCCTGCGCTGATCGGCCCTTCCGCCTGGAACACCGCATTCTTTTTCCATCAGGTCCACTTTGCGCAAGCCAAGGGCTGGGCGCATTTCGATCTGGTGACGCTGTTTCCGATCTATACCGTGACCGGGGTCGGCAGCATGCTGCTGACGGGCTGGTTGGCGGACCGGCTGGGGTCGGCCAGGATCGCCGGCGTCTACCTGATACCGATCGCGATCGGATACGTCCTGATCGGGTCCGCGCCAGGCCTCGGCATGGCCGCCGTCGGGCTGGTCTTCATGGGTCTGTCGGCGGGCGCGCACATGACGATGAGCGCGGCGCTCTGGGCCGAGTTCTATGGCACGGCCAATCTGGGCCGCATCCGGGCGATGACCGGTGCCTTCATGGTGCTGGGCACGGCCATCGGTCCCGGACTCTGCGGCTGGCTGATCGACCGCGGGATCGACCTGCCGCACCAGGCCTACGGGATCAGCGCCTATTTCGTGGTGACGGCGGGGCTCGCGGCATTCGGCGGGCGCAGGGCGGCACGGTTCCTCTGAACTGCGGCCATTGCGGCGACACCGGCGGCCACGGGGTCGGGCAGGGATGGGCCAAGGCTGCGACATGCCCTGGCCAGAAGACCTGCACCACCGCCTGACGGTCATCGGCCTGCGTCGGCATTCCTGCCGCAACCGGGCGAGAAGCCGATGGTGGCGGCGCGATCGGAAATCTGTCCGGTTTGCACGGGTGGATTTCTGCATTCACCGCACCTATATTCCCCTCAGACGGTCATTCGGCGCCTTTAGGCGATCTCATGAAATGCCGTCTGAATTCAGCAACACCGCTGCGAGCGCGCCAGACTGCTGGCGCCACCTGTATCGCGGCATATCCATGGCAACGACGCCATGGCTCGAAATTGAAAGGAAAACACATGGCCCTCAAGGTCAGGATATTGGAAGAAGACAGCAGGATCGTCGCACAAGGCGTCATCGACGGCACGGTGCCGTTCCGCTTCGAGGATTTCGGCGACCGCTGGAGCGTCCGGATCGGCCGGACGTGGCACCACAGGGAACGAGAGCGCCACGCTGCCGGCCAGCCGAAGCTGGCCGAGGCACGCCAGAAGATCTATGGGGCGATCGCCAGATTTCGCCGCGAATGCAAGCCTGCCCTGGCCTGAACGAGGCGGCGACGAGTCACAATCGCCTTACTCGAAGCCGGGTATCATCTGCGAGAAAGAAAAGGTGCCGTGAAACAGGGGGTTTCCCGTCCGGCGGTGCCCGCCCTTTCAAGCAACGTGGTTGTCCGGCGTCGCGCGATCGCGCGACATCTTGCCGATGGCGTGGAGACACGACGATCATGGGCGGCTACAGCAACAATCTGGCCGTTGTCCGGGCCTTCCTCCAGGGCGGTCGCAGCAAGGGTTCGCCCAGGATCGGACCGGTGACACTGCCGAGGGATCATCAGAGCCCTAGATAGGCGAAAATCCGGTTCCCCCGGGCAGGCAAAGAGGGTGGCGGATGGGCTTCAATTGATGTTTTCCCCTATTTCTGACAGAAGCCTGTCATGCTGAACATATCGGGAATTTCGTATTCCGTCGAAGGCCGCCCGCTGTTCGATCAGGCTTCGGCAGACATTCCGGCGGGCCACAAGATCGGGCTGGTCGGCCGCAACGGTGCGGGAAAGTCTACTCTTTTCCGGCTGATCAGGGGTGAGCTGACGCTGGAGGGCGGCGATATCCGCCTGCCGACGGGCAGCCGCATTGGCGCCATGGCGCAGGAAGCGCCATCAAGTGCTGATTCCTTGCTGGATACCGTATTGAGTGCCGACCTGGAACGCGACACCCTGCTTGTTGAGGCCAGCAGCACAAGGGACCCCACACGCATCGCCGAGGTTCAGACACGTCTGGCCGATATCGACGCCTGGTCGGCCGAGGCGCGGGCGAGCGCCGTTCTGAAGGGCTTGGGTTTCGACACGGACGCCCAGGGACGCCCCTGTTCGGATTTCTCGGGCGGTTGGCGGATGCGCGTTGCCCTTGCAGGGGTGCTGTTCGCCCGGCCCGATATCCTGCTGCTGGACGAGCCGACCAACTATCTTGATCTGGAAGGCGCGATCTGGCTGGAAGCGTATCTGCAGTCATATCCCCATACGGTCATCATCATCAGCCATGACCGCGCCCTGCTGAACCGGGCCGTCGGCGCGATCCTGCATCTGGAGGAGGGCAAGCTGACCCTCTATTCCGGCCCCTACGACCAGTTCGCGCGCCAGCGCGCCGAGCAGCATGCAGTGCGGACAGCCAGCGCGCGCAAGCAGGACATGCGGCGCGCGCATCTGCAGGGGTTTGTCGACCGCTTCCGCTATCAGGCGAACAAGGCCCGGCAGGCGCAGTCGCGGCTCAAGATGCTGGAACGCATGGTGCCGATTTCCGCCCCCGAGGACCGCGCCGCCCTTGCCTTCAGCTTTCCGGCTCCCGAGGAAATGTCGCCGCCCCTCCTCACGCTTGAAGACGCCGCCGTGGGATATGACGGCCCACCGGTCCTGAAAGGCATGAACCTGCGGATCGACCCGGATGACCGGATTGCCATGTTGGGCCGCAATGGCGAAGGCAAATCGACCCTGTCCAAATTGCTGGCAGGCAAGCTGCCGCTGGCCTCTGGCCAGATGGCGAGATCGGGCAAGCTGCGGACAGGTTACTTCGCGCAGCATCAGGTCGATGAGTTGCGGCTGGACGAAACGCCCCTGCAACATCTGGAACGGTTGCACCCGGATGAGGGCAAACCGAAATTGCGGGCGCGACTGGCCGGGTTCGGGCTGGGTGCCGATCATGCGGAAACCATCGTGGACCGGCTTTCGGGCGGGCAGAAGGCGCGGCTGTCGCTGGTGCTGGCGACGCTGGACGCGCCGCATCTGCTGATCCTCGACGAGCCGACCAACCATCTGGACATCGAAAGCCGCGAGGCGCTGGTGGACGCGCTGACCACCTATTCCGGCGCCGTCATCCTTGTCAGCCACGACATGCATCTGCTGGGGCTGGTTGCCGACCGGCTTTGGCTGGTGGATGCAGGATCGGTTGCGCCCTACGAGGACGATCTGGAAAGCTACCGGAGCTTCCTGCTCGGCGCCGGGGCACACGTCGAGCCTCCCAAGGTCAGGGCCACCCCATCGAAAAAGCCGTCCCGCGATGAACTGGCGCAGTTGAAGGCCGCGGTCCGAACCTGCGAAACACGTATCGCCACATTGAACGACATGCGCGACAGGCTGGCGCTGAAGCTGGCCGACCAGGGCCTCTACGCACCCGAGATGGGACAGCAGGCGCAGACCTGGCAGATGAAATATGCCGAGGTAATGGAGGGGCTTGACCGCGCCGAGGCGCTCTGGGTTGCTGCATTGCAGAAGCTGGAGTCGGCACAGGCAGCGTCGTGACGCCCATGGCATGGTGCCAAATACACCTTGTTGCCAGCGCCTCGAGCCGCCTCAGCCAGCGCAGTCCCGGCAGCGCATCAGTGTCGGATCAAGCTCCAGGCGCTTCTCGCCGATGAAGTCGCCGCAGGCGTCGCACCAGCCGAAGTCATCGCCCTCGATCCTGATGAGTGCCGCTTCAAGGGCACGAATCCGGGCGCCGCGGCGGGCATCCATGGCGGCGGCCATTACCTGCTGCTGCATCGCATCCATGCGGCTCAGCCGTCCGACGCTTTGCTGGTCAAGCTCGACCGGCCGACGCTGCTCGGCACTCGCGTCGGAGTCCTGCCGCAGCGCCTCGAGTTCGTCCCGCAGGCGCGGAAGAAACCGGAGTCTCAGCGCGTCAGGTGTCGGTTCGGCCCGTCCCCCTACCGCATCAGCACGACCGGCGCCTTGCAGGACCGGATCATGGCGGTGGTGGTTGACCCGATGATCAGGTTGCGGATGCGGCTGTGGCCGTAGGCGCCCATGACCAGCATGTCGAACTGCGCCTCTTCCACCAGCTTGCCGAGTGCGGTTTCGGGGTTGCCCGGCAGGATCGAGGTTTCGGCCTCGATCCCGGCCGCCTGCAGCAGGGCCTTTGCATCTTCAAGACCCTTCTTCACCTCGGCCGTGGCGGTGCCCACCGTGACGACGTGGACGGCAAGCCCCTGGAACAGCGGGCTGCGGGCGATGTGGTCGACCGCCTTCATCGCAGAGGGGCCGCCGTCATAGGCCATCAGAACCTTCGTGATCGGCCTGAACGCGCGCGAGGCCACCAGGACCGGCCGGTGGCTGGCGCGGATGATCCGTTCGAGGTTCGTCCCCAGATGGCCCTTGGCATTGTCGGCGGTCTCGCCGCGCTTGCCGATGATGATCACACGGGCGTCGCCCTCGACCTCGGCCACCGCCTCGACGATGTCGCCATGGCGCAGGCGGGTGGTGATGTCGGTCACGCCGTCCCGGTCGAGAATCGCGCGCGCATCCTCCAGAATGGCCCGGCCGCGGTGGCTGATCAGCCTGGCCCGCTGCGCATCAAGCTCGGCCAGTTCCTGCAGCAGCGCCGTGCGCGCGCCAAGGCGGATCGCGCCCGAATGGTCATGCGTGTCAGACGCCTCGCGGCGGCCCAGCACATGGATCAGCTCGACCGGCGCGCCGGTGCGCTGCGAGATCCAGGCGGCATGGTCGCAGACGCTGGTCGAATAGATCGAGCCGTCCACCAGGGCGACGATCTTCTGCGGGTTTGTCATGGTCCCCTCCCTCAATGCGACATCAGCTTGTCCATCGCGCCCGGCTTGTCATGGATGGCAAGCTTGTCGACGATGGTTTCGGTGGCCTGGTTCATGCCGACAATCTCGACCTCGGCGCCGTCGCGGCGGAACTTCAGCACCGCCATGTCCAGCGCCTGCACGCTGGAAACATCCCAGATATGCGCGAGGCTCACGTCGATGACCACCTTTTCCAGCGCCTCCTTGAAGTCGAAGGCGTTCATGAAATCCTCGACCGACCCGTAGAACAGCTGGCCTTCGACCACATAGGTCCGCACCCGCCCGTCCTTCGAGATGGTGCTGGTGACGTTGAACAATTGCGCGATCTTGCCCGCAAAGAAGATGCCCGACAGCAGCACGCCGACCAGCACGCCGATGGCGAGGTTGTGGGTATAGACCACGGCCACGACCGTCGCGACCATCACGACGGACGACGAGCGCGGGTGCAGGCGCAGGTTCTTGATCGACGACCACGAGAAGGTGCCGACGCTGACCATGATCATGATCGCGACCAGCGCCGCCATCGGGATCTGGCTGACAAGGTCACCCAGCACGACCACCATGAACAAAAGGTAAACCCCCGCCGCGAAAGACGAAAGCCGCCCCCGGCCGCCCGACTTCACGTTGATGATCGACTGGCCGATCATCGCGCAGCCCGCCATGCCGCCGATGAAGCCGGTGGCGGTGTTGGCGATCCCCTGGCCGATGCATTCCTGATTGCGGTCCGACCTGGTGTCGGTCAGGTCATCGACGATGTTCTGCGTCATCAGGCTTTCCAGCAACCCCACCACCGCAACCGCGACGGAATAGGGCAGGATGATCGTCAGCGTCTCGATGTTCAGCGGAATCTGCGGGATCAGGAAGACCGGCAGCGTGTCGGGCAGCGCGCCCATGTCGCCCACCGTCCGCACGTCCCAGCCGAAGAACAGCGTCAGGCCGGTCAGCACCACGATGGTGACCAGCGGCGACGGAATCGCCTTGGTCAGCAGCGGGAAAAGGTAGATGATCGCCAGACCCGCCGCGACCAGCGCATAGGTCAGCCATGAGACCAGTCTCGGGTCCAGTTCCGGCAATTGCGCGAGGAAGATCAGGATCGCCAGCGCGTTCACGAACCCGGTCATCACCGATTTCGAGACATAGCGCATCACGAAGCCCAGCCTCAGCAGCCCCGCGCCGATCTGGATCAGGCCCGCCAGAACCGTGGCCGCCAGCAGGTATTGCAGCCCGTGGTCCTTGACCAGCGTGATCATCAGCACCGCCGTCGCCGCCGTCGCCGCCGAGATCATCCCCGGCCGCCCGCCGGTGATCGCCACCAGCACCGCGATGGAAAAGCTGGCGTAAAGCCCCACCTTCGGGTCCACCCCCGCGATGATCGAAAAGGCGATGGCTTCGGGAATCAGCGCAAGGGCCACGACCAGCCCCGCCATCAGATCGCCCCGGATGTTGCCCGTCCATTGGTCACGGTAAGCGTGGAGTGAAATCATGTAAATCCGTTCCTGATCGACCCTGACCAAACCGGCCGCGCGTCGATTGTTGATCTGCGTGTCAGGTCAGGTGGTCCGGCGGATCAGCGGCCGGAAGAGCCACCCGGGCTTGCACCGGGTCCATGCGTGTCTGCGCCCTGTTATGCGCAAACATCCGCCTTTGACAACCGGAAATCCGCCGCGGGAACGTCGGGTTACAACCAGCAGCCTGAAAGCAAGACCATGGCTCCCGGTCGGCGCCCATTTATTATGCAGGGAAATGTTTGATACATTTTTCTGTAGACTGAACCGTTTGTTTTATCGGATACTGGCTCCAGACGGCGCTGAAGTGCCATGACAGGAAACGGCGAAGGAAAATCCGGTGACAGGCCTCAACCAAGACTTCATCGCGACAATGTTCCCGTCACTGAACAAGGGCGCGGTTTTTCTCGACAATGCAGGCGGGTCGCAGGTGGCAAGGCCGGTGGCGCAACGGGTGTATGACTATCTGCTGGATGCGAATGTGCAGCTGGGGGCCAGCTACGCGGCCTCGGTTGCCGCCGGGGCCAAGGTTGACGAAGGCCGCCGGGCGCTGGCTCTGCTGATGAATGCCGAAAGGCCCGAAGAAATCGTGATGGGCGCAACGTCCAGCCAGTTGTTCGACCAACTCGCCCGCGCCCTGGTGCAACACTGGCAACCGGGTGACGAAGTGATCGTGACCGGCTTCGACCACGAGGCCAACATCGGGCCGTGGCGCAAGCTAGCGGCGCAGGGCATCGTGATCAGGGAATGGGCGCTGCGCGTTGGCGAACACCAGCCCCGGCTGGAGGATCTGCAGGCGCTGATGACCGACCGCACCCGACTGGTGGCGGTCACGCATGTATCCAACATCTTCGGCTCCATCCTGCCGATACGCGAAATTGCCGATGCGGTGCATGAGGCCGGCGCGATGATCTGCGTGGATGGCGTCGCCTTCGCCCCACACCGCGCCATCGACGTGCAGGCGCTTGGCGTCGATTTCTACGGCTTTTCGGTCTACAAGGTCTACGGCCCGCATCATGCGGCCCTTTTCGGCCGATATGATCTGCTGCGGCACAAGGCCGGCAACATCAACCACTTCATGTATGGCGAAGACAAGGTTCCGGCAAAGCTGGAACCCGGCAACCCGAACTATGAACTCGCCCATGCTTGTATTGGCGTCGTCGAGTATCTGGAGGCCTTTGCCTCGGTTCATGGCATCAATGCCCGTGGCCGGGCGGCCATCGAGGGAGCCTTTTCCATGATCGCCGATCATGAGGCCGAACTGTCCAAGCGCCTGCTGGACTATCTGGCCAGCAGGGACGACGTGACGATCCTGGGCGAGGCTTCTGCCGACAAGGCGCTGCGGGTGCCGACGATTGCCTTTGTCGTCAAGGGGCAGAATTCGGCCGATGTGGTGCAAGCGACGGACGGCACCGGGATCGGCATCCGCTTTGGCGATTTCCATTCCCGTCGGCTGGTCGAAAGTCTCGGTCTTCCCAATCCGGATGGCGTGATCCGGGTATCGGCAGTGCACTACAACACGCTCGCTGAATTCGACCGGCTGATCGATCACCTTGAAAGCCTGCGCAGACAGGCTGCCTGACACTTCTCCTCAACCCAACCAACAGGGATCCTACCATGAAAAATACGATGTGTCTTACGGGCACCTCTATAAATTGCCCCATCCCCCGCACTTCGGTATGGTGAGACAGTGAACTGGCATTGGGGATGCAACGATGGCGCAGATGGGTTTTTTCGATCTTTCGGACCGTTACGCGAGCCTCGATGCCAAAAGGGATCCGCTGGTCGAAATTGATGCCGTCGTGCCGTGGGAGGAGTTTCGTCCGGCTCTTGAGCGGGTCTGGCGCAAGCCTGTTGCGGATCGCAAGTCCCGCGCGGGGCGCAAGCCGATAGATGCGGTGCTGATGTTCAAGACGCTGGTTCTGAGCGCGCTTTACAACCTGTCGGATGATCAGATCGAATATCAGGTCCGCGACCGGCTTTCCTTTATGCGCTTCCTGGGGTTGGGCCTTGGTGACCGGGTGCCCGACGCCAAGACGGTGTGGCTGTATCGCGATGCGCTGGCGCAGGCCGGCAAGGTGGAGGAGTTGTTCGGGTTGTTTGACGGTCATTTGGCGCGGCGGGGCTACATTGCGCGCGGCGGTCAGATCCTGGACGCCTCCATCGTGCCGGTGCCGCGCAATCACAACACGCGCGATGAAAACGCAACGATCAAGAAGGGCGAGGTCCCCGAGGATTGGGCTGATAAGCCAGCGAAACGGGTGCAAAAGGATGTGGACGCACGTTGGACGAAAAAGCACGGCAAGAGCCACTACGGCTACAAGAACCATGTGAATGTGGACCGCACGCATAAGCTGGTCCGGCGCTACCACGTCACCGACGCCGCTGTGCATGACAGCCAGGCAGTGGATCATCTGCTGATGCAGGGCAACACCGGGTCTGGCGTGTGGGCGGATGCTGCTTATCGGTCCGAGGAGATGGAGGCCAAACTCCGCGCCTTAAAACTGAAAAGCCACATCCACCGCAAGGGCAATCGGGGCAAGCCGCTGACCGACCAGGCCAAGGGCAGCAACCGCACCAAATCCACCGTGCGGGTCCGGGTTGAGCACATCTTCGGCGCGCAGGCCAACGACATGGGCGGCACCCTGGTGCGCACCATCGGCTTGGTGCGGGCGAAGGCCAAAGTCGGCATGAAGAATCTCGCCTACAACATGCGCCGCCTCGGCCAACTGGGTCGCATCAACCCGCACCCAGCCTGAAAACGGTCGGCCAAGGACGCAGATCGCCCCGCGCATCGCTAAAAACGGCCCTGAACCGAAGGTCCGCGAGGCGAAATGGGCGGCAGATCATAAAAACCAAGGCAACAATCGGTCAGCTGAAGGTCGCTGCCGCGCTTCGGGCAGAACCTGCTATGCCGTTGCCGCGAAAACAGTCAAAAATCGAGGTGCCCTTACGACTGCCATCTGTCTGGCCGGTTCCGGCGCGGCCCTTGCTGGCACGCTGGATGACGTGAAAGCGCGAGGCCATGTCCAATGCGGCGTCACGCAGGGCGTTCCGGGTTTTTCCAACCCCGACGACAAAGGCAACTGGATTGGCTTCGACGTGGATATCTGCCGTGCCGTAGCGGCCGCCGCGCTGGGCAATGCAGATGCGGTGAAGTACACGCCGCTGTCGAACACCGAACGCTTTACCGCGCTGCAGTCGGGTGAGGTTGACATCCTGTCGCGCACCACGACACGCACGCTGAACCGCGATACCGCGCTGGGGCTGAACTTTGCCCCGGTCGTGTTCTATGACGGTCAGGGCTTCATGGTGCGCGAAACCTCGGGGCTGAAGTCGGCGATGGAACTCAACGGTGCCGCAGTCTGCGTCTCTGCCGGATCGACCACCGAACTCAACCTGGCCGACTACTTCAAGGCGAACGGGATGACCTATTCGCCTGTCCGCTTCGAAAAGGCGGACGAGGTTCTGGCCGCCTATGATGCCGGGCGCTGCGACGTCTACACTTCGGACCTGTCGGGTCTGGCTGCGCGCCGTCTGGTGATGCAAAATCCGGCAGAGCATGTCATGATCGGGGTTGCGGTGTTCAACGGCGCGCTGATGGCCGAGGTGGTACGCGGCGGTTTGCAGGCGATCCCGAAGGGGCAATACGAGGCCGCGACCGCGCAGGGCATGGGGTATTGGCGGATGATGGGTTTCATCATCCTGCCACAGGCACTGCGACTGGTGATCCCGGGGCTGGTAAACACCTATGTGGCGATCATCAAGGATGCGACGCTGGTGCTGATCATCGGGCTGTTCGACCTGCTGGGAATCGTGCAGGCCGGGGTGGCGGATGCGAACTGGCTGTCGGCCTCGGTCACCAAAACCGGCTATGTCTTTGCCGGGCTCGGCTTCTGGATCCTTTGTTTCGGGCTGTCGCGCTGGTCGATGCGGCTGGAACGTCAGTTGGGGGCGCGTGCGGGGCGATGACAGGCAATCCCATGATCGAGATGCGCGGCGTCAACAAGTGGTTCGGCCCCTTGCGCGTACTGGCAGACATCAACCTGACAGTCGCGGCGGGCGAGAAGTTGGTGGTCTGCGGACCGTCGGGGTCGGGGAAATCGACCCTGATCCGCTGCATCAATCAGCTTGAGCAGCATCAGATGGGCGAGATCGTGGTGGACGGGGTGACCGTGCATTCCGAGTTGAAAGCCCTTGATGCCGTGCGCCGCAACATCGGAATGGTGTTCCAGTCATTCAACCTCTACCCGCATCTTACTGTGATGCAGAACCTGACCATGGCGCAGGTCTGGGTGCATCGCACCCCCCGGCGCGAGGCCGAGGCGGTCGCGCGCCATTTCCTGACCCGCGTCCGCATCCCCGAACAGGCCGACAAGTTTCCGGCGCAACTGTCGGGCGGCCAGCAGCAGCGCGTCGCCATCGCGCGGGCGCTGTGTACGCGACCGAAAATCATGCTGTTCGACGAACCCACAAGCTCGCTCGACCCTGAAATGATCAAGGAAGTGCTGGATGTCATGGTGGAACTGGCAGATGAAGGCATGACCATGATCGTGGTGACGCACGAGATGGGCTTTGCCCGGCGGGTCGCGAACCGGGTGGTATTCATGGATGGCGGGCAGATCGTGGAACAGGCTCCGCCTCAGGATTTCTTTGCCGATCCGCAGACCGACCGCGCAAGGGCATTCCTGTCGCATGTGCTGGCGGGGTAAGGGAAGTGGCCGAATCCGCAGACAAGCCCGCCATGACAGCCCCCGCCAAACCCGCCACCGCCGCCGAGTTCCAGACGCTGCTGGTGCAGGGCCGCGACCGTTTTACGCCCCGGATGCTGGAGGCGGGCGCCTATGTGGTGGAAAACCCCAAGGAGGTCGCCTTCAGCGCGGTTGCGGTCCTGGCTCAGCAGTCGGGCATCGCCAGCACCAGCTTCGTGCGGTTGGCTCAGGCAATGGGGTTTTCCGGCTTTTCCGAGATGCAGGCGCTGTTTCGTGAACCGTTGCGCAGGGTCTATCCCAGTTCGCTGGAGGAACGCATCCGCCATTCACAGGGCGAGCAGGTTATCCCCGACCCCAGCGATGTGGCGGCCATCGGGCGGTCCTTCGCGCAGGCCAATATCGCTTCCCTGACCCATCTGGCCGACCGGCTGGCGGCCATGCCACTTGAGGCCGCCATCGATCTGGTGCTGGGTGCGCGCATCGTGCATGTGATCGGCGTAGACCGGTCCTTTGCCGTGGCATCCTATCTGTCCTATGCGCTGAACCGCGCGGGGCTGCAAAGTTTCCAGATCACCGGCCTTGGCAGCGCGATCGCAGATCACGGCGCGCTTATGGCACCCGATGATCTGCTGATCGCCATCAGCTTCCCGCCCTATGCCGCAGAAACCGTCGCCATCACGCGGCAGGTTCACGCCAGAGGCAACCCGGTGCTGGCAATCACCAACAGCACGGTCAGCCCGATCACCGAAGGCGCGCGCCAGGTCCTGTTCGTGAACGATGCCGAATTGCATGGCTTCCGGTCGCTGACCGCGCTGATGTCGCTGGTGCAGACGCTGATGATGGGCATCGCCTTTCGCAAGCGGCACGAGGCAGCCGGGTTCGACATCGACGAAATCAACGCCTGAAGGGAAGTCGCCATGACCTTTGACCTGATCATCCGGGGCGGCACGCTGGCAACGGCGGCCGATGTCTTTCGCGCCGATCTTGCGGTCAGCGATGGCAAGATCGTGCAGATCGGCCTTGATCTGGGCGAGGCGCGGCAGGTGATCGACGCGACCGGCCACTATGTGCTGCCCGGTGGGATCGACAGCCATGTGCATATCGCCCAACCCTCGGGCGACGGCATCGTGATGGCGGATGATTTCGCTTCCGGAACCCTGTCGGCGCTGATGGGGGGCAATACAACCGTGCTGCCCTTCTGCCTGCCCGCGAAGGGGCAATCGCTGCGCGACGCGCTGACCGGCTACCACGCGCTCGCGGCAGGCCAGTGTTACACCGATGTAAGCTTTCACGTCATCATCAGCGACCCGACGGATTCGGTGCTGGGGCAGGAAATCCCGGCGCTGGTGGCCGATGGCTACACGTCGTTCAAGGTGTTCATGACCTACGAGGGCCTGCGCCTGAACGACGCCGAGATCCTGGCGACCATGGATGCGGCGCAAGGGGCCGGCGCGCTGGTGATGGTGCATTGCGAGAACGAGGATGTGATCCGCTTTCTGATCGAGCGTGCCGAGCGCGGCGGCGATCTGGTGCCAGCCGCCCATGCCCGCACCCGCCCCGTCGCCGCCGAGCGTGAGGCGACCCACCGCGCCCTGTCGCTGGCCGAGGTGACCGCTGCCCCGGTGGTGATCGTTCATGTGTCGAACCGCGAGGCGATGGAGGAGATTGCCCGTGCCCGTGCCCGGGGCGGCCGCGTGGTGGGCGAAACCTGCCCGCAATACCTTGTCCTGACAGCCGCCGATCTGGAGGCGATGGACTGGAGCGGCGCGAAATACGTCTGTTCTCCGCCGCCGCGCAGCACGGCCGATCAGGCCGCCTGCTGGCAAGGGATAGAGACCGGCGTTTTCGATCTTGTGTCATCGGATCACTGCCCGTTCAAGTATGACGACCCGCAGGGCAAGCTGAACCCCAGGGGCAAGGCGTCCTTCCGGCATGTGCCCAACGGCATTCCGGGGGTGGAAACCCGCCTGCCGATCCTGTTTTCCGAAGGGGTCAGCAAGGGGCGCATCGACCTGTGCCGCTTCGTCGCGCTGACGGCGACCAACCAGGCGAAGACCTACGGCCTTTATCCGCAGAAGGGCACCATCGCCATCGGATCAGATGCCGACCTGACGATCTGGGACCCGCAGAGCGAAAGGGTGATCCGCCATGCCGACCTGCACGACGGATCGGATTATACCCCGTATGAGGGGTTTGCCGTGACAGGCTGGCCGGTCGGAGTCGTGTTGCGCGGCCGCATCATGGTGCAGGACGGTCGGCTTGCCGGCGCGATGGGCGATGGCACCTATCTGCCGCGCGGTTTGCCCCGCGTCGGCCGGGGGTGAAGGCGGCTCCGCCTGCCAGACCAGAAAACCACCT
>JAVSGI010000002.1 GCA_032334235.1 Paracoccaceae bacterium Fryx2 | reverse complement strand
GTCGCTGCCTGTTGATTCTGCCGTTCCTTGCTGCACCCGGATTCGCGCAGGTGCTGGATGACCGCCACCTGCCGGTCATACCGCGCACCGAGGCCGAGGTCGCCCGGGTGGCGGCCATTCTGGCACCCCCCACCGATTTTTCGGCCCCCGAGCCCTACGAGGCCGGGTCCGCCGGGGCCGCCACGGTGCGCGCCCGCAGCAATGCCGATGCGTTCAGCCAGTTTTCGGCCAACATGCCGTTCAAGGACGAAATGGCCTTCAAGCTGGGCAATGCGCTGTTTCGCAAGACCTGGGTGGCGGCGCCTGCCTCCACCCTAGCGTCAGACGGGCTGGGGCCGCTATACAACGCCCGCGGCTGTCAGGATTGCCACCTGAAGGACGGGCGCGGCCATCCGCCCGAGGGGGCGGCGGACGGGCGGGTTTCGATGTTCCTGCGGCTGTCGGTGCCGGGCGGGCCTTCGCCCGAAGGGATCGAGGACTGGCTGGCAACCCAGCCCGACCCGACCTATGGCGGCCAGTTGCAGGATATGGCCGCGCCGGGCCACACCGCCGAGGGCCGGATGGAGGTTGCCTATACCGAACAGCCGGTGACCCTTGCCGACGGGCTGGTGGTGTCGCTGCGTGCGCCGGCATATGCTTTTTCAAACCCCGGCCACGGCGCGCCGCACCCGGACCTGATGCTGTCGCCGCGCGTCGCGCCGCAGATGATCGGGCTTGGCCTGCTGGAGGCGATTCCGGCGGCCGACATCCTCGCCCGGCAAGACCCGGATGATGCGGACGGCGACGGCATCTCGGGTCGCGCGTCCATCGTGCCCTCGGTCGAGTTCGGCGTGCCGATGCTGGGCCGCTTTGGCTTCAAGGGCGGGGCGCCCACGGTCAGGGAACAGTCGGCCGGGGCCTTTGCGGGCGACATGGGGCTTTCCAGCCCGCTGCACCCCGACCCATGGGGCGATTGCACCGCAGCGCAGGCCGATTGCCGCAGCGCGCAGCATGGGCAGGAAGCCGATCTCCGCGACGGGCTGGAGGTTGACGGAGAAAGCCTTGATCTGGTGGCGTTCTATTCCCGCAACCTCGGCGTGCCGAAACGGCGCGGGGTCGATGACCCCCGGGTGCTGCGCGGCAAGGCGGTGTTTCACGACCTGAACTGCACCGGCTGCCACACGCCCAAGCACGTCACGCACCGGCTTGACGGCCAGCCCGAGCAAAGCTTCCAGCTGATCTGGCCCTATACCGACCTGTTGCTGCACGACATGGGCGAAGGGTTGGCCGACCACCGACCCGAAGGCCGCGCCACGGGCACGGAATGGAAGACTCCGCCGCTGTGGGGCATCGGGCTGACGCGGCAGGTTTCCGGCCACAGCCAGTTCCTGCACGACGGCCGCGCCCGCAGCCTGCTGGAGGCGATCCTGTGGCACGGCGGCGAGGCCGAGGCCGCCCGCGACGGCGTCACCGCCCTGCCCGCCGCCGACCGCAACGCGCTGATTGCCTTTCTGGAGAGCCTGTGATGCGCCTTGCCCTTCTGCTGATCGTGCTGGCCACCCCGGCCCGGGCCGATTTCACCGAGACCGTGCGCGACCATATCCTGCCGGGCCAGGCCGCTTTCGCGGCGGCCACGGCAGTGCTTGCCGAAACCACGGCGCAAGGCTGCGATCCGGCGGAGGTGCAGCCCGCGTTCCATGCGGCCTATGACGCCTGGATGGCGGTGCAGCACCTGCGGTTCGGCCCGGTGGAAACCGATGGCCGCAGCCTGGCGATTGCCTTCTGGCCCGACCCGAAGGCGATCGGGGAACGGGCGCAACGCGCGCTGTTGCTGGCAGATCCCGCCGTGCTGGAGCCTGCCGCCTTTGCCGAACAATCGGTTGCCGCACGCGGCTTGCCCGCGCTGGAGCGGCTGCTTTATCCCGCCGAGCCGCTGGCGGCAGACCCCTGCCCGCTGATTCGCGCCACCGCCGCCGATCTGGCCCGCATTGCCGCCGAAGTGAACGAAGGCTGGACCGGCGGCTTTGCCGATCTGCTGCTGACGGCGGGCGAGCCGGGCAACACCACCTACCTGACCCGCCCCGAGGCGCGGCAGGCGCTGTTCACCCAGCTTGCCGCGGGGCTGGAGTTTCTGGACGATCAGCGCCTTGGCCGGCCGCTGGGCAGCTTCACGACGCCGCGCCCCGAACGCGCCGAGGCCCGCGCCTCGGGCCGGTCGCTGCGCAACATCCTTCTGGCCTTGCAGGCGATGCGCGGCATGGTGGAAACCCTGACGCCAGACGCGCCGTTGACCATCGCCGCCTTCGACCATGCCATTGCCGTGGCAACCGGGCTGGATGATCCTGTCCTGGTCGGGGTGGCAGACCCCGAAGGGCGCCTGAAGGTCGAGATCCTGCAACAGGCGGTGGTCGCGCTGCGCGGGGTCATCCTGGCCGAACTGGCCCCCGAAATGGATGTGGGCATCGGCTTCAACGCCCAGGACGGAGATTGACATGACCAGCCGCCGCGCCTTTCTGGCCGGGTTCGCGGCGCTTGCCCTGCCCTTCCCGACCTGGGCCGATGCGGGCAGCCCCGCCTTCCTTGCCGCCGCCAGGGAGGGCGACGGCTATCGGCTGCACGGGCTTTCGGCTGCGGGCGAAAGCCTGTTTTCCCTGCCCCTGCCCGCGCGCGGCCATGCGGCGGCGGCCCACCCCGACCGGCCGCTGGCCGTGGCCTTTGCCCGCCGACCCGGCACCTTCGCGCTTGTGATCGACTGTGCCGGCGGCACTGCGGGCCACCGCCTGACCCCGCCCGAAGGGCGCCAGTTCAACGGGCACGGCGTGTTTTCGGCCGGGGGAGAGGTGCTTTACACCTCGGAAGTGGTGGCCGAAACCTCGCAGGGGCGCATCGGCCTGTGGGAAACCGCGGGGTTCACCCGGATCGGTGAATGGGCCTCGGGCGGAATCGGGCCGCATGATCTGAAGCGGCTGGCGGATGGCAGCCTGATCGTCGCCAATGGCGGCATCGCCACCGATCCGGGCGACCGCAGCAAGCTGAACCTGCCCGACATGCGCCCGAACCTGACCCGGCTTTCCGCGACCGGCACGGTGCTGGATCAGGCCGAGCTGCCGCCCGGGCTGCACCGGAACTCGATCCGCCATCTGGCACTCGGGCCCGATGGCCGCATTGCCTTCGCCATGCAATGGGAGGGCGACCCCGCAGAGCCGGTGCCGCTGCTGGGCCTGTGGACGCCGGGGCACCCTGCCCTGCTGTGCCCGGCACGCCCGGCCGAGGCGTTGCGGATGCGGGGCTATGCCGGTTCGGTCGCGATGACGCCTGCGGGAGAGATGGCGATCACCTCGCCGCGCGGCGGGGTGGTGATGCTGTTCGGCAGGGATGGCGCGCCCCTTGCCACCCACAGCCGCGCCGACATCTGCGGTGTCGCCGCCGATGCCTCCGGGCAGCTCGTCGCCAGTGACGGGCTCGGCTCGCTGTGGCGGGTCGGGACCGAAGGGCTGACCCTGCTGACCAGCCGGGCCAGCGCCTGGGACAACCATCTGGTGCCGGTCTTTGCCGGCAGCGCGTAGCGTCCTAGACCAGACCCTCGATCCGAGCCCCGTCGAAGCCTTGCAGCGCGGCCTCGATGGTGGCCCGGTCCGGCATCAGGCAGGCGGCGGTGGACAGCGCATCGGCCACCGCAGCCGTTGGCGCGGAAACCGAAACCTGCCGCCACGGGTTCGGCGCGGGCAGGCCGCTGTGCGGCTCCAGGATGTGGCCCACCCTGCCGGCCTGATCGAACACCGTGCCAAGCGTGGCCGAGGTCGCCAGCGCCCGGCCGGACAGCGCCAGCCTGCCGCCGGTGGTCAGCGTCACCGGCCAGCCGCCACCCGCCGGCATTCCGCCAAGCGCGCGCAATTCGCCGGTGTCGATCAGGATGTCGGTCAACCCTTCGGCTGCCAGCAGGTCGGCCACACGGTCTGCCACGAAGCCCTGCGCCACGCCGTTCAGCGTCAGCGCCATGCCGGGGCGCAGGCGCACGGCGTCGCTTGCAAGGCTGACATCCGGCCAGCCGACCAGCGCGCGGGCGGCGGCAATCTCGGCCGCGCCGGGCTGCGTGCCTTCACTGTATCGCCGGGCATGAAGCGCCCAGAGCGGCTGCACCGTCGGGTCGAACCGCCCCGCCGTGGCGGCATGGACCCGGCCGCAAAGCGCCAGACATTCCAGCAGCTCGAACGGCGGTGCCAGAAGTTCACCGCTTTCGTTCAGACGCGCCAGTGCGGAATCGGCGCGGTAAAGGCTGAAGATCGCCTCAAGGCGCGCCATCTCGGCCACGGCGCGGGCGGTGATCGCCGCCGCATCGGGGTGTGCCAGGTGGATCGAGGCCGCCGCCCCAAGCGCCACGCCGCGCCATGCGAAAAGATCGGCATGCGCGGGAAGGGCCGCGAGCCCCGCCGCCGCCGCCGAAATCGCGATGAACCGCCGCCGGGTCAGCGTTGCCATGTCAGCCTCCTGTCTGCTGGCCCAGCCGTCGCAGGCGGGCCCTGAAATCCTCGTCTTCGCCGCCAAGGTCCGCCACTGTCGGCACCACATCGGCGTGGGGAATGTCGTCAAGCGCCAGCACCCGGCCGCCATGCGCCCCGGCAAAGGCTGCGGCCTTGGCGCTGTCGCGGAACGGCACCAGCTCGGCCACCCCCATGCCGCCCATCCGGTCGCTGCCGACCACGAAGACCACATCGGCCAGCGGCGCCCAGTTGCCGGGCCCCGGGTCTTCCCAACTGGCGGCTGCCCCCATGTCGTTGACATAGACCGCCGTCACCGCATGGCTTTGCTCGGGCATTCGCAGGTAGGCCACCACGTCGCGCACCTGGCTGTAGAACAGCGGCGCGCCGGGCAGGCCGTCAAGATGCACCTGACCTTTCGGGCCGGGATGTTCCAGCAGGTTCATCTGGCAGTAATAGCCCACCGTTTCCGGTGTCAGGTCAACGGGTTGCGGAAGGGCGGCGGTTTCCTCGCGACAGGCGGCCAACAGAAGTATCAGGGCAAGCGCGCGTTTCATGGTGTCACCTTTCGGAATGCCGCGATGGCAAGGGCAAGGGCCACGGGCGGCCAGAGCAGGATCGAGGTCAGCGACTGCCAGACCGGAATCGCGTTGGCCGCGCCAGAGATGCCCGCCGCCGCGGCGGTGGCCTGCGATGCGGCCAGATTGTAAAGCCGGAAGGCATCGGCCGGGTTGGCCAGCAGGGCATAGGGGAACACGGTGGTGGTGAAGGTGCCGCCGTCATCGGCCACCACGGCGGCCAGCAGGCCCAGATCGTAAAGCACGATCATCACCAGCCACAGCCCGATCGCCAGCCCCGCCGCCCCGGAGGGCCTGCGCGACAGCGCCGAGATCGCATAGCCCACCCCCAGAAAGGTCGCGCCCAGCAGCATCGACGACCACATCAGCCGCCACAGCGCGGGCAGGCCGCTGGCCGCCTCGGGGTCCACCGCGATGGCGGCCCCGGCGGCCACGCCATAGCCCGCCGCCACCGCCAGCGTCAGAATCGCCAGATGCGCCAGCAGCTTGCCCAGCAAAACCTCGGCCCGCGATACCGGATAGGTCAGCAGCAACGGCAGCGTGCCGCGCTCCACCTCGCCCGCCACCGCGTCGAACGACATCAAGAGCGCCACCAGCGGCACGAGATAGACCGCAAGGCTGGTCAGGCTGGCGACCGTGACCGACAGCCGGTCTGCCCCCAGCGCGCCGGAAGGGGCCGAACCCGCCGCCGAAAGCACCAGGGAAAACAGCACCATCATCACGACGGCGATACTGACCCAGCGGTTGCGCACCGCGATGCGGGTTTCGGCGGCGGCGGTGGCGAGGATGCGCCTCATTGACCGTCCCTCCGGCTGAAATGGCTGTAGATGTCTTCGAGACTGGGGGGCAGCACGTCGAGATCGGCCACCAGACCGCCCAACGCCGTGATGCGGGTCAGCACGGCCAGCTTGGCGTCTTGCGCGCAGGTCAGGGTCAGCGCGCCGCCCTGCGCCATCGCCTCGGGCAGCGCGGCCTGCACAGCCGCCAGCGCGCCGTCGCGGGGCGTGACGTGCAGCGTTACCGGCAGGGCGGCGCTGCGGCGCAGGTCGGCCAGGGTGCCGCCGGCCACCAGCGCGCCCTGCGACAGGATCACGATGCGGTCGGTGCGCGCCTCCACTTCCGTCAGCGCGTGCGATGACAGCAGGATTGCAGCGCCGTCAGCCGCCAACCCGTCGAGCAGCGCATAGAAATCGCGGCGCGAAACCGGGTCGAGGCCCGAGGTCGGCTCGTCCAGCACCAGCAGTTTCGGCTTGCCGATCAGCGCCTGCGCCAGCCCGACCCGCTGGCGCATCCCCTTGGAATAGGTGCCGATCCGCCGCCCTGCCGCCGCGTGCAGGCCGACGCGTTCCAGCAGCGCAAGTGCCTCGCGCGGGCTTTCGCCGCGCAGAGACAGGTAGAAGCGCATCTGTTCCAGCCCGGTCAGCGAGGGGTGGAACGCCACGTTTTCCGGCAGATAGGCGGTGGCTCCGCGCGCCTCTGCCGACCCCGGTGCAGCGCCCGTCACCCTCACCTCGCCGCCGTCATGCGGGATCAGGCCGAGGATGATCTTCATCATCGTCGATTTCCCGGCACCGTTGTGACCCAGCAGCGCCACCCGTTCGCCGGGCGCCACCGTCAGCGACACGTCGGACAGCACCGCCACCCCGGCATAGGTCTTAGTGAGTTGTTTCAGCATCAAGCTCTGCATCGTCCGTCGTTTCTTTCAGCCAGCGGCCGGCCACGTCGGTTGCCATCGCGGCAATCCCGGGGGGCAGCGGCATTTCGGTGGGTGCCATCAGCGGATGGCTGTCGACCACCCCGCCGGGCAGCGTTGCGGGAAAGCTGGATTGCGACCAGCGGATCAGCTGCACGGCGGGCGAGCCCAGCAGCAGGCTGGCGGCGGGCTGCGACCACAGGATGCTGTCCATCAGATCATTGGGGCGGAAGGGGCTGTCGGCCAGCCCGTCGCCGTTCAGATCGAAGGCCGGGTGGTCGGACCAGAAGTTGCCCCGCCCCTCCAGGCTCCATTCGATGTTGCGGGTGCCGACGTATTTCACCTGCTCGCGGTTGCCGACAAAGGCGTTGCCGGTCATTGCGTTCTTTTCCGAACCGGCGGTGAAGTGGATGCCGATGTCGCAGCCCTCGAACCGGTTGCCGACGATCAGGTTGCGGTTGGCGTTGTAGATGAAGGTGCATTTCTCGGCCCCCCGAACGAGGTTGCCCGAAATGTCGGACTTGTTGGCGAAGTTCAGCATCACGCCGTGGCTGCGGTCGCCCAGGCTTTTGTTGCCCGTGACCGACACCCGGTCGGAAAACATGATGGCATAGCCCAGATGGTTGCCGATGCTGATGTTGCCTGTCACCTCGGAATCGTGGGTGTACATGTAGTGGACGGCAAAGCGCAGGTCGCGGAACAGGTTGCGGCGGAAGGTGCCGCGCTTCGAGGCATTGGTGAAGATGCCATCGCGGCCCCAGCGCACAGAGTTGTCCTCGATCACCGTGCCGGGGGCGTTCCAGACGTAAAAGCCGTTGCCGCGTTCGTTCATGTGCAGGTTTCGGCGGCCCTCGATGGTATTGCCGCGCACCATCGTGTCGATGCCGCCATGCACATCGACGCCGTGCATGTTGTCGGTCAGGCGATTGTCTTCCACCAGCGCGCGCCGCACGCCCCGGACGACCTTGATCCCCGAGTCGATGTCCTCGTTCCGGCTGCCGGAGTTCTGCACCGTCAGCCCGCGCAACGTCACGTCATCGGCGGTGATGGTGACCACCGTGCCTTTGCCGCCGCCGTCGATCACCGCCACGCCACGGCCGTCGATCACCAGCGGGCGATCGACCACCACCGGGCCGGTGTGGACACCAGCCGACAGCAGCAGCACATCGCCGGGGGCAGCCCCGGCGATGGCGCGTTGCAGGGCGCCCGCCCCGGACGGCACGGCAATATCGGCCGCCCGTGCCACCGGCGCCAGCAGCAGACAGGCCGCGATGATCCGAAGCAGGCGCATGGCTCAGGCCTCCTTCGGTTCGACGAACATCCGGCCGCGCATTTCCATGTGCAGGGCGTGGCAGAACCACTGGCAGTAATACCAGTAGACCCCCGGATTGGCCGCGACGAAGGTCACCGACGCGGTGGCCTGCGGCGAGATTTCCATCGCGACCCCGTGGTTGCCCATGGTGAAGCCGTGGGTCAGGTCGTCGATGTCGTCAAGGTTGGTGACGATCACCGTCACCTCGTCGCCCTCGGTCACGGTAAAGCTTTCCAGCGCAAAGGTCGGTGCCTGCGAGGTCATGTAGACCCGCACCTTGTTGCCGTCGCGGATCACCGTATCCTGCCAGTCGTCCAGGTCGATGCCGTCGGCCTCGGCCTGCTTGCGGGTTGCGGCCCACATGCGGTCCTGCCTGTCCCATATCGACAGCGGGTTGATCTTCGAGGCATGGACGGCAATCGCGTCATGCGGTTCGGCAAAGTTGGGGCCGTCATGCAGGAGCACCATCTTGTCGCCGGAAATGTCGATCAGCTGGTCGTTCTCGGGTTTCAGGGGGCCGACGTTCAGGAAGCGGTCTTTCGAGAACTTGCACAGGCAGACCAGCCACTTGCCCTCTGCCTCCAGCGTTTCGCCCATCAGGGTCTTCAGGTGGCCGGGCTGGTAATGCACGTCGATCTTGTCCCTGATCGGATCGACCGCTTCCCCCGCATAGGCGCGCACTGCGTCTTCGATGTTCCACTTCACCACCTGGCTGTCGAGGAACAGCGAGGTGTAGGCGTTGCCCGACCCGTCGAACGCCGTGTGCAGCGGCCCCAGACCCAGTTCGGGTTCGGCCACCACCACCGAGCGCGGATCGGCGTCGGTGGCAAAGATCGTGTCCAGCTTCGTCACGTCGATCACCGTCACCGTGGGCGACAGCTTGCCGCCGATGCACAGGTGCTTCTTGTCGGGCGCCATGTTGCAGCCGTGGGGGTTGTTGGCGATCGGGATGTAGCGGGTATAGTTCTTGTTCTGGCCCTTGCGGCCGTCGATGATCCTGACGCCGTTCAGTTCCTGGAAATCGCCCGCCGCGATGCCCTTCTCGATTTCGGCGATGTTGAACACCACCACGTGATCCATCTCGGCGGCAGTCATGTCGGCCAGCGTCATGCCCATTTCCGAGTTGTACGAGGTCGAGAACGCCCATTTGCCCTCGTAATCGGCATCGGTGTTGTCGAGGTTGCCCGACACGATCACCTGCCACGCCACCGTCATCTCGTCGGCGTTGATCGCGGTGAAGATGTTCACATAGGTCGAGGGGTCGGTCATGGTCGAGCCGTCGTTGACCAGCGGCGCCTCGTCCTCGCCGTTGGCGAAGATATAGTTGGTGCGCGGCCATTTCTGCGGGCGCATCCCGTGGATGGCCTTGGCGTTCGGCACTTCCAGGATCTTGTCGCATTTCATCACGTCGACGCGCACCCGGGCAACGCGGGTGTTGGCCTTGTCGTTCATGAACAGGAAGCGGCCGTCATACTTGCCCTCGGTCATCGACATGTGAAGGTGATGCAGGTCGCCGTTGTCGTGCATCTTCTTGCCGTTGGCGGCCAGATGGCGGCGGGTCTTTTCGGTCAGCCCCTCGTTGAGGATGGCCAGCGATTCATTGGTCTGGCCCCAGCCGGTGGCCGAGCAGCGGTTGAAGACCGGCACCCGCATCAGCTCGCGCATCGACGGAATGCCGAGGATCCGCATCTCGCCCGATTGGCCCGAGGACCAGAAGCCGTAGTACTCGTCCAGTTGGCCCGGGGCAACCGACCCTGCCGCATCGGATGCAGCCCGGGCCGCCCCCGACGTCAGCGCGGCGATGCCGGCCGCTCCGCCACCCAGCGCCAGACGGCCGCCAAAGGCCCCGGCCAGTGCGGCCCCGCCCGCCGTGGCGCCCAGCAGGCCCCGGCGGCTGATCCCTGTCTTGGTTTCGTCAGTCATTTCATGCACCCATTCTGTTGGTGGTGGAAGGAACGGCCCCGACCGGGCTGGCCGAAACGGCGTCACGCCGCTTCAGCTGCTTGATCACGACGGGGCAGATGGTTTTCGAGCGGTAAAGCACCTGGCAATTCAGGCAGTTCAGGCATTCGTTGGGGTTTATTTCCCCAGTCGGATGAATGGCTTGCACCATGCATTCGTTGGCGCAGGTCTGGCAGGGGTTGCCACATTCGCGATAGCGCTTCAGCCAGTCGAACATGCGCAGCCGCGCGGGGATCGCCAGTGCCGCCCCCAGCGGGCACAGGTAGCGGCAATAGAACCGCTCGACGAACAGCCCCGCCACCAGCAGCGCCACGACATAGGCCACGAAGGGCCAGGCGCGTATGAACTTCATCACGATGGCGGTCTTGAAGGGTTCGACCTCGGCCAGATGCTCGGCCTGTTCGATGGACGCCAGCGACACGCCGAACAGGCCAAGGAAGATCATGTATTTCAGCGGCCACAGCCGTTCGTGCAGGCCCCAGGGCAATGTCCATTGCGGGATGCGCAGGGCCTTGGCAATGCGGTTGGTCAGCTCCTGCAAGGCGCCGAAGGGGCACAGCCAGCCGCAATAGGCGCCGCGCCCCCAGAACAGCAGGGCGGCGGCCAGCGCGAACCACAGGATGAAGGTCAGCGGGTCCAGGAGGAACGCCTGCCAGCTGAACCCGCTGACCAGCGCGCCGAACAGCGCCATCAGGTTGACCACCGAAAGCTGCGCGTTTGCATACCAGCCAAGGAACACCAGCGTGACGGTCAGAAAGCCGATGCGGAACCAGAAGAACACGCGGGCATTGCGGGTGAAGTAGTTCTGGAAGAAGAACACCGCGGTCAGCACCAGCAGCATCGCGCCAAGGCCCGCGATCTGGAACCGCTTGTCCCACCAGATGCGCTGCCACAGCGCCTGCTGGGCGGCCGCCTCATCGGCCGAGACGACAGGACCGGGGCTGGTAACGGCGGAAACGATCTTGCGCAGGTAACGCTCCGGCAACTGGTAGCCGAGGTCGAAGGTGGTGTAGGCCCGTTCCGTCGCCGCCACCGCGCGCTGCACCAGCAGTTGCAGCCGGAACGGCCGGGTCGGGTCGAACCCCACATCGGCGGGAATGCGGAACAGGTCGACTTCGGTGAACGCGGGCGCGCCGCTGGTGGTCAGCGCGACCAGCCGCTTGTGCTGGCGGTCGTGAAAGCGCACCGAGATGTCGTCCTGCACCAGGACGATCCGGTCGAAGATACCGCCGCGCACATAGCCCGACCCCTTGAACGAATAGCTGCCGCGCCCGGCCACCAGAATGGCATGTTCGCCCGGCTTGAGGGTGGCGACGAGGTTGGCATATTCGGCCTCGCCCAGCACGGCCTTGCCGATGGCGGGCACCGAAACCAGCGCCAGCTGCATCTCGGAGAACAGGTCGGTAGGGGCGCCCGGTTCGGGCCGGGAGGCGGCGCGCGAGTCGGGGCCTGCGGCAAAGGCCGTGTTGACCTGCGCCACATCCAGCGCCAGCCGCCGCACCGTGCCATCGCCCGCCAGCCCGACCCAGTCGGTCGGGGCCTGTGCTTCCGGGTCAAGCTCGACCGTCGGGCCCACCACGACATCGGGCTTCAGCCCGCCCAGCCCCAGCGCCCGCGCCACTTTCAGGCCCGAGCGCACGATGGAATCGTCGATCACCATCACCGTGACCGTCGCGCCAGAGATGATGTTCAGATCGTGGCCAGAGCCGTTGACCGCGGCCTCTGCCACCAGATCAAGCCCGATGTAGCCTGCGACCATCGCCTTGACCTTGGCATCGGGGATGCCGATCAGGACGATCGGTTCCGAATGCTTGACCAGCTGCACGCCGATCACCCTGGCATCCGGCCCCAGCGCGACCATGGTGTGAATGGGCTTGCCCGAATAGCCGGTGGTCGAAACGAAATCCGAAGTGACGAAAGCCCAGCCGATGGTCTGGCCGCCCTGCAGCACCGGCGCGGCCGCCACATCGCCGCGGATCGCGCCGAAAGCGTCAGCCCCCGCCACCAGATCGGCCGTGGCAACCTCGCCCAGGAATTGTTCCAGCACGCTGCCCTGCGCATGGGCCAGCGTCGGGGCGGCGATCGCCAGCACCAGCGCAACAAGAAGTCGAAGAACAGTCGGCAAGAGCATGGGTCAGACCTTGATCGGGGGCGCGCGGGCGCATTGGCGGATCGCCAGGGGCCTGACGGGCGAAGGGGTGGCGCACGGCGGGGCAAGCCGCCGGGCAGAAGGTGCCGCACGCTGCGGCCCTGCCGGTGCTGCCGCATCCAGCAGCGGGGCAGACAGGCAGGCCGGGCATCGGGTGCAATCCGTCTTCGGCAACGCAGGAACCGGCACGCCATCCTGACCGATCACCACCGTCTGCGGCCCCTCGCCGCCACACAGCACCATCGTCATTCCGAGGCCGGTCTGCGCCATGGCCACGCCCGACGCAGCCTGCGCCGCCCCTGCCACCGCAAGGGTGCAGGCAAGAACAAGGCACAGAAGGGACCGCAGGATGCTTCGCATGATGCTGCACCTTTACCGGTGATTCCGACCCTCGCCTTGATAAAGATCAAATATAATATCTTTTTTAGCGCGGGGCCGCCCCTGCCGGAAATCCATGATGCGGATCAAGGACAGCGCCCGGCGCGCGCCATACCGCAGCATCATCGGCCGTCCTTGCCAGGAGATTCAGGCGTGCGCTTGACCAAATTCACCGACTATTCGCTGCGCATCCTGATCTATGTCGCGGCCAGGGGCGGCGAGCGCACCACCATCGAGGACGCGGCGCTGCATTTCGGAATCTCGATGGCGCACCTGAAGAAGGTGGTGCTGCACCTCAGCCGCGCGGGTTTCCTGCATGGCAACCGCGGACGAACCGGCGGGTTCGAACTGGCCCGCGCGCCCGATCTGATCAACATCGGGGCCGTCATCCGCAGCACCGAGCCCGATTTCGGCCTGTTCGAATGCTTTCTGGAGGGCAACACCTGCGCGATAACCCGGCCCTGCCGCCTGCCCACCATCGGCCACGAGGCGCTGCACGCCTTTCTCGGGGTTTTCGACCGCTACACGCTGGCCGACGTTCTGTTGCGCCCCGACCTTTTCGTTACCCCGTCCAGCGGCGCACTTCAGCCGGTGCGCCGCTTCCCATGATCGCGGCCCTGCCCCGCCGTCCAGTCGCCCCGGGTCAGCGACCTGACCGGGCGCCCGCCTGTTTCACCCTCGGCACCGCCGCAAGCGGGCTGGACAAGCGGGGCGTATTGCGGGCACCTCTGGGGAAAACGGGGGTGAACATGCAGCTTTTCGGATTGACCGGCCGGAACGCCCTGGTCAGCGGGGCCAGCCGGGGCCTTGGCCGGGGCATGGCGCTGGCGCTGGCAGAGGCGGGGGCCGATGTGGTGGTGACCGGGCGCGATGTCGCGGCGCTGGAGGATACCGCCGCCGCGATCCGCGCGCTTGGGCGGCGGGCGCTGCCGCTGGCGCTGGACATGCGCGCGCCGGAAGGGTTTCAGGCGGCCATCGACGCCGCCGAGGCCGGTTTCGGCCCGATCGGCGTGCTGGTGAACAATGCCGGGATGGAACAGGTCTGCCCCTCGGAAGACCTGACGCCCGCAACATGGGATGCGATTCTCGACACCAACCTGCGCGGGGCCTTCTTCCTGACGCAGGCCGTGGCGCGGCACATGCTGGCACGGCGGGCGGGGTCGGTGATCAACCTGTGTTCGCTGACCTCATACGTCGGGGTGCCGACGGCGGTGCCTTACGGCGCGTCGAAATCGGGCCTGCTGGGCATGACGCGGGCGCTTTCTGCGGAATGGGCGCGGCGCGGCGTTCGGGTCAACGCGCTGGCGCCCGGCTATTTCCGCACCGCGATGACCGAAGGCTTCTATGCCGATCAGGGCTGGGCAGCCGGGATGCTGGCCAGGATCCCGCAAGGGCGCTTTGGCCTGCCCGACGATCTGGCGGGGGCGGTGGTGTTCTTTGCCTCGGATGCCTCGGGTTACGTCACCGGGCAGTGCCTTGGCATCGACGGCGGCTATCTGGCCGCGATCTGACCGGCCGGGGAGGGGGCAGGGGGCGTGGCAAACCGCCCCTTCCGGGCCGATCAAGTCTATACATGACGAATCCGCCGCGTTACGCTTGCCGGTGGCTGGCGCAGGTCTGTTGCGGGCCGTCCCTCGCCCTTTGAAATGGCCTGACGCATGTCCTCTGCCCCTGCCGCCTTGCCCGCAACCGACCGCCCGGCCGTCTCGGTGCGCGGGGTCTGCATGGATTTCGGCGGTGGCGCGCTGGCGGTGGCCGATGCCGGCTTCGATCTGGCGAAGGGCCGGTTTCTGACGATCCTCGGGCCGTCGGGGTCGGGCAAGACCACGCTTCTGCGGATGATCGCGGGCTTCCAGACCCCCACGCGCGGCGAGATCTTCATCGGCGGAGAGCCGGTCAGCAAGGTCGCCCCCCACAAGCGCGCCATCGGCATGGTGTTCCAGAAGCTGGCGCTCTTTCCGCACCTGACTGCGGCGCAGAACGTGGCCTTCCCGCTGAAGATGCGGCGCTGGGATGCGCGCGAGATCGACGCCCGAGTGGCGCAGTTTCTGGAACTGGTGCGGCTCGGCGGGCTGGGAACGCGGCGGATTCACGAGTTGTCGGGCGGCCAGCAGCAGCGCGTCGCCATCGCCCGCGCGCTGGTATTCCAGCCCGACCTCTTGTTGCTCGACGAACCGCTGGCCGCCCTTGACCGCAAGCTGCGCGAGGAGATGCAGCTTGAGTTTCGCCGCATCCAGAAGGAACTCGGCGTGACCACGATCAACGTGACGCATGACCAGCGCGAGGCGCTGGTGGTCTCGGACGAGGTCATCGTGATGGACGGCGGGCGCATCCAGCAGAACGCCCGGCCGGTTGATCTTTACCGCGACCCGGCCAACCTTTTCGTGGCGGGCTTCATCGGCGTGACCAGCTTCCTGTCGGGGCAGGCCACGGCGAACGGGCTTTCCGTGGCGGGGGTCGATTGTGCCGCCATCCATCGCGGCGCGGTGTCAGCGGGTGCGCCGGTGCGCGGCGCCATCCGGGCCGAACAGATCCGCATCGCGCCCGATGCCGCGGGGCTGCCGGTGCTGGATACCGTTCTTGCGGGCCGGGTGCGCGACGTGATCTTCGAAGGCGAGCGCCAGCTTTACGAGGTGGCCCTTCCCGCGCTTGGCGATCAGGTGGTGCAGATCTACCATCACGACGCGGTGCATTTCGGGCTGATCGGGCCGGGCCAGACGGTCGCGATCGGATGGAACCGCGCCGACATGATCCTGTTTCCGGCCCAAACCCAAATCCAACAAACCGCAACAAGGAGAGTCCCATGACCCACACCCCACGCCCCCTGTCGCGCCGCGCCATCCTGCGCGGCGGTGCCGCTTTCGGCGGGGCTGCCCTGATCTCGTCGCTGTCGGGGGGCCGCGCGCTGGCCGCCGAGCCGGAAAAGCCCGCCGAACTGATCGTCCGCGCCTGGGGCGGATCGTGGGTCGAGGCGCTGAAGGCCGGGGTGTCCGACCCCTTCACCGCCGCGACCGGCATCACCATCCGCCACGACCTGACCGAAGACAACGAGATTCAGCCGAAAGTCTGGGCCGCCGCCGCACAGGGCCGCGTGCCGCCGATCCACATCAACTGGGACACCACGACCAACGCCACCAAATCGGCGCTGCGCGGCGTGGCCGAAGACCTGTCTGACCTCAGCAATCTGGCGGGCACCACCGATCTGGCCAAGCCGGTCGGGGTAGAGGGCTACCCGATCGTCAACACCTACGGCTATGTCTACGTGCTGGCCTACCGCCCCGAGGCTTTCCCCGACGGCGCGCCGAAATCCTGGACCGAGCTTCTGGACCCGAAGTTCAAGGGCCGGATCGCGCTCTATAACGACGGCATCGGCTTCCACTTCCCGGCGCAGGTCGCGGGCGGCGGCACACTGGAGGATATTCCGGGCAACATGGATGCCTGCTGGGCTTTCGTCGAGAAGATGAAGGCGCAGGAACCGCTGCTGGGCGAAGACCCCGACTTCACCACCTGGTTCCAGAATGGTGAGATCGACGCCGCCTGCACCATTTCCACCAACGCCCGCGAGGCGCGCAAGAACGGCGTCAACATCGCCTGGACGGTCCCGGTCGAGGGCGCCAAGTTCGACACCGACGGGCTGTGGATTCCGGTCGGCCTGCCCGAGAACGAGCTTTACTGGGCCAAGCAATACATCAACTTCGCCCTGACCAAGGAGGCGCAGCAGGTCTGGCTCGACGGGTTGGGCCTGCCCGGGGTGGTGCCCGGCTTGACCCCCCCGGCCGATCTGGTGGGCGATGCCTCCTACCCGACGCAGCCCGCCGACTTCGAAAGGCTGATCCGCGTTTCGGCGCAGGTTCAGGTGGAAAACGAAAGCGACTGGTTCGGCAAGTTCAAGGCGATCATGCAGGGCTGAGCCTGCCTTCCGGGCCGCCGCGAGGCGGCCCCCCTACCCTACGGAACCCCCATGCCCAAACCCCGCGCCGCCTATCCGCTGCACTGGCGGCTGATGGATTTCACCGAGTCCGTGGCCGACCGGCTGTTCCCCCGGTCGCTGTCGCGCTTCACCGGCTGGCTGATGATCGCCCCGGCGCTGCTGCTGGTGGGGATATTGCTGGTCGGGCTGGTGCAGATCGCAGACGCCTCGCTGCACACGCTGGACCGCAAGACCTTCCGCACCTCGGAGGCGTTCAGCCTCGACAATTACCGCACGGTGCTGTCGCAGGGCGTCTATCTGACGGTGCTGTGGCGCAGCGTGCTGGGCGCCGTGCTGGTGACGCTGTTCACGCTGATCCTGGCCTTTCCCTACGCCTACGTCATGGTCCGCACCCGCCACGCCAGCCTGCGCAAGCTGCTGCTGATCGCGCTGTTCCTGCCGTTCTTCATCGGGCAGGTGGTGCGGGCCTATGGCTGGCTGATCATCCTGGGCAACGAGGGCATGGTGAACGACGCGCTGGCGCTGGTGGGCGTGCCGGTGCAGCGGCTGCTTTACAACTATCAGGCAGTGATTTTCGGGCTGGTGCAATACATGCTGCCCTTTGCCGTCCTGATGCTGGCCCCGGCACTGACCGCGATTCCGCAGGAAACCGAGGCCGCCGCCGGGTCGCTGGGTGCCAACTGGGGCCGCACGATGTGGCATGTCGTGCTGCCGATGGCGCGGCCCGGCCTGATCGGCGCCGGGCTGGTGGTGGTGACGCTGACCCTGACAGATTTCGCGATGCCCGCCATCCTTGGCGGCGGGCGGCAGGATTTCGTGGCCAACACGATCTACGACCAGTTCTTCCGCACCTCGGATCAGGGGGTGGGGGCGGCGCTGACGCTGATGCTGGTGGCGCTGGGGTCGCTGGTGGTGGGGGTGATCTTCACCCTGTTCGGCGCGGGCACGCTGGCGATGGGGCGGGCGCGGCAATGAACGTAAGCCGGTCGCAGATTCTGGTGATGTGGGGGCTGGTGGCGCTGGCGCTGGTGATGCTGTCGGCGCCGACCGTGGTGGTGATCGGCGCGTCGTTCACCTCGGGGCGGATGATCGCCTTTCCGCCCGAGGGTTTCTCGCTGGAATGGTATGCCCGCATCGCCGCCGCTGCCGACCTGCGGCAGGCGTTCGTGCGCTCGCTTTATGTGGCCGCAATCTGCACGGCGGTGGCGCTGCCGGTCGGCACGCTGGCGGGGCTGGCGCTGACCAAATACCGGCTGCGGTTCGAGGGCGCGATCCAGATCTACCTGCTTCTGCCCTTCACCGTGCCGCTGATCGGGTCGGGCATCGGCATGATGCTGGCCTTCGGCAAGGCGGGGATGCTGGGCCAGCTGTGGCCGCTGGGGGTGGCCTGCGCGGTGATCAACCTGCCCTTCATGATCTGGGCGGTGACCGGCAGCGCCGCCGCCCTTGACCCCGACCTTGAACTGGCGGCGGCCAATTGCGGCGCAGGAAGGGTGCAGACCTTCGTTTCCGTCACCCTGCCCGCGGTGATGCCCGGCATCATCACCGGCTCGCTTCTGATGTTCATCCTTGCGATGAACGAGTTTCTCGTCAGCCTGCTGCTGGTCGATGCCCGCATCGTCACCCTGCCGGTGCAGATCTACAACTCGATCCGCTCGATCATCACGCCGGACCTTGCGGCGATCTCGGTGGTGTTCATCGTGATGGCGGCGCTGGTGATTGCCCTGCTCGACTGGCTGGTGGGGCTCGACATCTTCCTGAAATCCAAGTGACCGAGGGCACCCCGATGAAACCCGTGAATTTCCATGTTCTTGCCGACCTGACCGCCGCGCAGCGCGCCGCCCTGCTGAAACGGTCCGAGGCCGACCTTGCGACCTATCTGGAACGCGCCGCCCCGATCATCGAGGCGGTGCGGACCGAAGGCGACGCCGCCCTTGTGCGCTTCGGCCAGACGCTCGACGGCGCCGCCAGCCTGACGCGCGAGACGCTGCAGGTGACCCCCGCCGAATTCGACGAGGCGTTCACGCTGGTCTCGCCCGAAATCGTCGAAGCGATCCGGTTCGGCATCGACAACATCCGCAGCTTCCATCAGGAACAGGCGCCCGAGCCGATGTGGATGAAGGAAATCCGTCCCGGCGCCTTTGCCGGCGACCGCTTCACCCCGATCCGGTCCGTCGCGCTGTATGTGCCGCGCGGCAAGGGGTCGTTTCCCTCGGTCACCATGATGACCTCGGTTCCGGCCGTGGTGGCGGGGGTGCCGCGCATCGCGATCTTCACCCCGCCCGCGCCCGATGGCCGGGTCGATGCCGCAACGCTCGTCGCGGCGCGGCTGGCGGGGGTGGAAACCGTCTACAAGGCCGGGGGCGCGCAGGCGGTGGCGGCGGCGGCCTACGGCACCGAAACCGTGCGCCCGGCGCTGAAGATCGTGGGGCCGGGCAGCCCCTGGGTGGTGGCCGCCAAGCGCCTCTTGGCCGACATCATCAACCCCGGCCTGCCCGCCGGCCCCTCCGAGGCGATCATCTTTGCCGATGACACCGTCCATGGCGGGCTGGCGGCGCTCGATCTGCTGATCGAGGCCGAACACGGGCCCGACAGCTCGGCCTGGCTCGTGACCCATTCGCGCCGCGTGGCCGCACAGGCGTTGGAGGCCCTGCCCGGCCACTGGGCCGCGATGACGCCGCAGCGGGTCGCGTTTTCCAACGCGGTGCTGGGCGGGGCCTCTGGCGGGATCATCCTGACCGGGTCGGTTGAGGAAAGCTACGACTTCATCAACGACTATGCCCCCGAACATCTGGAGATCCTCTCGACCGAACCCTTCGAGCATCTGGGCCGGATCACCGAGGCCGCCGAGGTGCTGCTGGGCATCCACACCCCGGTGTCGATCGCCAATTTCGGGCTGGGGCCGAACGCGGTGCTGCCAACCTCGCGCGGGGCGCGCACCTGGGGGCCGCTGTCGGTCAGCGATTTCGTCAAGCGTTCGTCGATCGGCCATGTCACCGCCACCGCCTACCCGGCCTTTGCCGATCAGGCGGGGAAGCTGGCGCTGTATGAGGGCTTCTCGTCCCATGCCAACGCGGTATCCGCGATGCGCGCGCCTTACCTCAAGCGCGGCTGACCCGGTGTCGCGCACCGCCGAAATCCGCGCCCTTGCGGCGACCGACAGCGCCGCCGCCATCGCCGCGCTGACCGCGCTGCTGCGCGACCTGTTCGCGCTGGTGCCTATAAATCTGACGATCAACCACGACCAGTATTCGCTGAACTCGCTGAACGGATTTTTCGACGCGGGCGGCAAGGGCTACTTCTTCAAGTTCCATCAGGAGGAAGGCGAGGCCGAGATGCCGGGCGAATACTATCGCGCCGACATCCTGGCGCGGGCGGGCCTGCCGGTCGACCTGCCGCTGCTGGCCTCCACCCTGCCGGGCGAGCAGATCCTGGTCTATGCCCGCCGCAGCGACCCGCGCTTTTCCGACGTGCTGCGCGCGCTGGATCTGGCGCCCGATGCCGCCGCCGCCACCCGGGCGCTGGAGGCCGAGGCCGCGCTGAACGACCACCTGCTTTCCGTGGCGCAGGCCAGCCTGACCGCCATCACCCCCGCGCAATCGGCCGCCGAGCCGATTCACCGCCTGTTCCACCAGCGCCTGACCGACCCGGCAACCGGCCACTGGCCCGGCGGCAGGCTGGCGTCGTTCTATCTGGGCCGGACGGTCGATCTGCCGGGCGCAAGCCTGACGTGGGACGCCTTCGCCACCGCCCGCCCGGTGCTGAACGGCATCGAATACCGCGACAGCATCGCCACCCTGTTCGCCGCCGCCCACGCCCGGCTGAACCCCGCCCGGCTGGCCGATGCGGGCGGCATCGTGGCCCATGGCGACGCGCACAATGCCAACGTCTGGTATGAACGGCGCGGGCCCGGCGATGCGCTGGTGCTGTTCGACCCGGCCTTTGCCGGGGCACGGGTGCCCTCGCTCATGGCCGAGATCAAGGCGACCTTCCACAACGCGCTGGCGCATCCGTTCTGGCTGTATGACAGCCCGCTTGCGACCGACCGCTTCCACTCCACCGCCCGCCACGACGGCACGCACCTGCACATCGACACCGACTTTGCCCCCAGCCGATTGCGCGACGACCTGCTGGCAGTCAAGGCCGACCGCTACTGGCGGCCGTGGCTGGCGACGCTGGCGCGGGCGGGGATGCTGCCGCCAGACTGGGAAAGCGTGATGCGGCTGGCGCTGTTCCTCTGCCCGACGCTGGTGATGAACCTGCGCGCAGGCGGCGGGGCGCACAGCCCGACCTCCAGCGCGATCGGTTTTGCCGTGGCGCTGGCGGCCGGGTCGCCCCCGCTGGCCGGCCAGGACCGCATGACCCGCTTTTTCGACCGCCTCCGCTCGCCGGCATGACGCAGCACGACCGCATCCTGAACGATGTGCGCGCCAACATCCTCACGGGGGTCTGGCAACCCGGCTTCCGCATCCCGTTCGAGACCGAGCTTGCCAGCCACTACGGCGTGTCGCGGATGACGGTCAACAAGGTGCTGACCCAGCTGACCCGCGCGGGCCTGCTGCAACGGCGGCGCAAGTCGGGCACCGTGGTCTGCCTGCCCCGCGTGCAGTCGGCGGTGATGGAGATCACCGACATCGAACGTGACATCACCCGGCTTGGCCGCCGCTATTCCTACCGGCTGCTGTCGCGCGAGGTGCGGCCCGCCACCCCCGACGACGGCCTTGGCGAGGCCCGGCTGCTGGCGCTGACCTGCCTGCACTGCGCCGACTCCCTGCCCTACTGCCACGAGGACCGGCTGATCAACCTTGCCGCCGTGCCCGAGGCCGAGGGCCGGGATTTCACCGCCGAAGGGGCAGGCGGCTGGCTGCTGCGCACCACGCCATGGAGCGGCGCCGAACACCGCGTCAGCGCGATCGGCGCCGGCCGGGCGCTGGCCGGGGCGTTGCAGATCACGCCGGGAACCGCCTGCCTCGTGGTTGATCGGCGCACCGAGTTTTCCGGCACCGGCGTCACCCGGGTGCAACTCTGCTATCCGGGCAACCTGCATCAGATGGTGGCGCGGTTCTCGCCGCAGTCCGACTAGCCCCGGCCAGCACGGCCCCCAGCGCCCGCACCGCCATCGCGGTGGTGACAAGCCCGGCATGGTCGGCGTAAAGCGCCCCGGTCGCTCCGGCGGCATCGGTGCAGTCGGGGTCGGTCACGCGCAGGGTGCGGCTGGGCGGCCAGCGGCCGTCGCTGCCCTGACAGGCCAGCAGGCCCGCCACCAGATCCCCGGCAGCGTCGGCCTGCCAGTGCAGCGCAATCTCCAGCGCAAGCGCCAGGTCCATGGCGGTATGGATCGGATGGGCCAGGGGCCGGGCCGGCGGCGGCAGGTCAAGCCCGCACGACGCCCCCAGCCGCAGCCAGGCGGCGGTGGCATAGAACGGGCCGGGCCACCAATAGGCAGGCCAGAAGCCATCATCGCCGCGCATCCGCCGGGCATATGGCGCAATCCCGCCCGGCAAGGGCTGCCCGCAGGCCCTGAGCGCCAGCGCCGCGACGGGGGTCACGCAGGCGTGGCCGCGCCCCCAGCCCAGCGGCCCATGAAAGGTCGCAACCCCGCCATCCGGCCGGACATGGGCCGCCAGAAAGCCCGGATCGGCCGGATGGGGCGGCCTTCCGAGCGCCGCCGCCAGCAGCAGCCCGGTCGCCGTGCTGTCGGCATCGGCGGCCACGGCACGGTTGAAGCCCAGCCCCGCCGGGCGGCAACGGCCGCCGGTCAACGCCGACTCTGCGGCGGCGGCGGCGGGCCGGGCCGACGGCTCCACCGCCGCAACCCCGGCCAGACACAGCCCGACCAGCGCCGTGACCCATTCATCCGACACCCCCACCGGCAGGTCATAGTCGCGCCACAGCCCGCCCGGAGCCTGATGGCGGCACAGCGCCCCGGCCCCGGCCCGCAGCGCCGCGGCGATCAGGTCGCGGTCCGGCGTCATGGCGGGGGGGCGGGCTTGAAATACAGGTTGAGCCGGGTCTGCCCGTCCGCCCCCCGCCCGATCCCGACATAGGAAAGCCGCGCAAAGCCCGAAAGCCGCGCCACCGACGTGTCGGGCCAGTTTACCCCCAGCGCGGCCGCCGCGGCGCGGCTGCGGTGAAGCGCGACCGCCGGCGGCCAAAGCTCCGGCATCGCAAGGTCAAGCTTGGCATCGCCCAGCAGTCCGGTTTCCGCATCGAAAGCCGCTTCGATCACGAAGCCATGCAGGCTCAGCCCCGGCCCGCCCTGCATCAGCGCCGCCACCGCCGACAGCAGCCGGGAGTCGGCCAGCATCGGCAGGGCCGCGGCCAGCGCACCCTGCGGCGGCGCGGCGCGCAGGCGGCAATGCAGCTTCAGCCGGCGCTGCCCGCCCCGCACCTCGATCCCGACCGAGGATGGCACCGCCACATCCGCCAGCGCCGCCAGCGTCGGGCCGATCTCGCCTTCGGCAGCGGCGCAGGCGCGAAACGCCGTGGCGGCCCGCGCCCAGCCTTCGGCAGCGGGCCGGGCCGCGGCATCGACATAGATCGCCCGCCCCGGCCCGCCGATCTCGGCACCGACCCAGAACGCGCCGTGCGCGAAATCCGCTGCGGGCAGGGCGGCATCCGGCCCGCAGTCCGCCAGAAGCCGGTCAAACTCCGGCCAGGCCCCGGCCGCCCCCTGCGCCGCCAGATCGCGGGCCAGCGCGCGGCGGGCGCGGTCATGGCGCAGTTGCGCGGGGCCGGGCCCCAACGCCGGATCGAGGATCACCCGCCACCCCGCCCTGTCGGCCCGCAGGCCCAGGCAAAGCTGCAACGGCGACCCGTCGTGATTCAGGCCCGAGACGCCGCACCCGCCATCCAGGGCATAGCGCGCCAGCACCGGGCCAAGGTGGCGCGCCAGCCACGGGTCGGCCGCAGCCGCCGCCGCCGCCGCGAAGGCGCGCCCCAGCGCCGGGCCACCCTGCCCCGGTTCAGCGCGGCTGGATAAGGGCATGTCGCACCATTGCCGCGATGGTCCGGCCCAGCGTGATCAGCGCCACCCCTGCCGCCGCCACGACATCGACGATGACCACCGCAGCCTTCACCTCGGGGTCCGCCATGCCATAGCGGGCAAAGCCGATCCACTCCGGCGCGGTGCTGGTGACGTTGGAAGACACCTTGAACCCGATGTCGACCGCATCGCCGATCTTCTGCGCCTGGCTCTTGGTGGTGTCGTTCACCAGCGCGATCAGCTCCAGCACATAGAGCGCCACGAACATCGAGGCATGGATGATCCCCCAGACCCCGACAATCCCGTTCTGTGCCGTGTTCACATAGGCCGCAGCCCCCGGCGGCTTCTTCACCGCAAGGCCCAGATCGCCGGCATCCATCGCGAAGGGCAGCCATTGCAGCGACCAGATCGAAACCTCCAGCGCCGCCGCCGAATTCGGCGGATAGCTGTCATGGATCGGATAGGACGCCAGTTGCGCCACGAACTCTCCCACCACGATCGGGGTCATCGAAACGGTGGAAAAGCCCGGGTCCAGCACCGAAACATTGGTCGAATCCTTGAAGGCCACGCCGCCGAACCACACTGCGACCGACACCGAGAAGATGAAGCCCTGCGCATAGGCCAGCTTGTCCTTCCAGTCGGGATCGTCGGTGCCTTCCAGCGCCGCAAACGCCTCGGCGCGGCGCGGCGTCAGGCCAGACCGGATCGCGCTCGGCAGGTGGTAGAACCCGTAGTCCTGCCACGTCTGCGTCATGAACTTCGTCTCGAACGCCGCCGAGAACGGGGCGCTGCCCTGGAACAGCTTGTTCAGGATCGTCAGCGGCACCGCCCCCGCCAGCGCGAACAGGTTGAGAAAGCTCAGCTTCGACCCGTCGCCCGCGCAGATGAATTCCTCGTAGAACCAGGTGAGGAGCGGCACATCCAGCCGGGTGTCCACCATGTCGGTGACAAGCTGATACGACGCGATCAGCAGATCCAGCACCGCATCTGTCACCGCCTTGGCCACGTCTATCGCCATGTCGAGCGAGGATTTCAGCACGGTCAGCAGCGTCGCCATGATCTCGTTCATGAAATCGTCCGAGGCCGAGGCATAGGCGGTGATCGCGGTCTGGTTGTTGGTCCTCAGGGTCGCCACATCGGCGCCTGCCCCGCCGACGATCCCGGTCGCCGCGGTATCCAGCACCGCGGCCGAGGGCGCGTTGGTCACGTTGCCCGGGGCCTGCATGTTTGATTCGGCGACGTTCTGGTTGACGTAATCCGCCTGAACCGAGGGCGGCTGGTTCAGCGCCGCCCCCTCGCCCTGATCGGCCGCCGTGCTGGCGCCAAGCCGGGCAATCGCCTGATCGAAATAGGTGTCGACCGTGGTCCGGGCATCGTCGAACATCGCGTCGGCGCTGGTCTTCATGTCGTTGAGGCAGGCGAGCCCGAAGGTGCTGGTTTCCTGCATGAACCTGTAAAGCACCCGGTGGGTGCGCAGGATGTCGGCCGGGTTGAACAGTGCCGACAGGAAGTCGATCACCTTTTCCAGCGCCACCCCGATGGCGCGGAACATGCCGACCACGAATTCCGCCGCCTCGACGACCGTGGCCACCACGAAGTCGAAGAACTTCGTCACCCCGTCGGCCACGTAGGCAATGACCACCCGGACCCCTTCGACGATGCTCTGGCCGATCGAAACCACCCAGTCCACCACGTTCAGCACGCCCGCCACGAACTGGTCCCAAAGATCCGAGATGCCGTCCAGCCGTTCCTCCGTTGCGCCATCGGCACCAAGGGCCGTCAGCATGTGCGGCGAGGCCATCCGGGACATGATCGCCGCCCCAGCCTGCGCCTGCGTCAGCGGCGTGAAGCTGCGGCTCTGCACGTCGAACCGGAAATGCGGCACCGGCATGAAGGTCGGAATCACCACCCGCTCCACCGCCACATCCTGCGCCAGATAGTGGCAGCGCAAGAGATCGCTCTGCGGCATCAGCAGCGGGTTTTCCATCTCGACGGGCAGGTAGTTCTCGCGCTCGGGCGCGCCCGGCGCATCGGCCCGCAGCACCACCCGGCGCGAGGTCAGCGACCTGCGGCGAAGCGGCGTGCCCGGCGCGCGATACATCTCGTCGGCGGGTTGCATGTCGTGCTGCACTGCCGCCGCCATCACGTTGCTGACCGTCGCCGCCACCGCGTCGGCCTGTGCTGCGGTAAAGACCGCCGGGGCCAGCAGCGGATCGTCCACGTCCTGCAGGTCGGCCCCGCTGACCTGCGACAGGGTGAAATGGATCTGGCGATCCAGCGGCACCAGGATGCTTTCCCCGGCCTCCATGAAATCGGCATGAACCTTCAGCAGCGGCGCCACCAGGCTGTCATCCTCCAGAAACAGCGCGACATTCAACTGGTTCAGGCTGTTGGTCTGCAGGGTGACCGGCGTTGCGGGCCCGATGGCGACCGACCGGCCCTGCGTATGGATCGTGGTCGCGACATCGGTGCTCAGCGTCAGCGCCGCCGCCTGTCGCTGCCCGTCCGAGGCGCGCGGCGACAGCGCCACCCGCAGCGCCTTGACCTCGGTCGGCGGGGCCGACGGGTTGGCGGCATCAAGGTGGAAATCCTGCATCAGCCTGACCTGCACCGCCATGAAAGGCTGCCCCTCGGGCACGAAGTAGAAGGCCGGGTCGGTGAACAGCACCGGCCCCTGAAAGCTCAGCGTGTTGCCCTTGCCGGAGCTGTCGGCGCCGGTCTTGTCGTCAAAGCCGTATAGCGCCACCAGATTTTCGCGGTCGATGGTGACGACGTGGTAGATGTTCTGGTCGATCTTCCACGTCTGCAGCGCCACGTTCCACAGGCGGAACTCGTCGATCGAACCGGCAAAGAACTGCCGCCCGGTCTGCGCGCCGACCAGCGTCGTCGCCCCGATGGTCAAGGGCAGGTTGCCGCTGACGTTCAGCGGCGGCACCCCGTTGATCTCCAGTTGCAGCACCTGCGGCACCCCGTCGAACAGGATCATCATGTCGACCCCGACCCGCACTGCCGCGATGTGGTGCCAGCTTCCGTCAAAGGTCGCGGGCGCAACCTGCGTCGTGGCCGTGACGCTGGAGCCTGCGTTGAACGTCACCAGCTCCAGCCGCCCGTCGGGCAGCACGAACAGGCCCCAGCCCGCCCCGGTGTTGACATCCGATCCCATCTGCGTCGCCACCGGCCCGCCCCCGGTGGTCAGCACCCAGGCCTCGATGGTGAAATCGCCGGTGCCGAAATCATAGGCCGAAACCCCGGGCGCCTGGGCATAGGCCGAGGTTCCGTCGAATTGCGCCGCGTAGGCGGTGACATCAGTCATGTCCGATGCTCCGGTTTGTTGATCGAACGGGCGGCGCTCCGGCAGCCCTTCCGCAAGGAAAGTCAGGGGTTGACGACGGTCACGACGCCCTTGGCTCCGGGTGGTCCCGCAAGCCCGGCGGCCGCCCCCGCGCCCGCCATGCCCGAGGTGCCGGGCGGCGTTCCCGCGCCCCCTGCCCCGCCCGCGCCACCGGCACCGCCCGGGCCCCCGTTGCCTCCGGCGCCGCCCGCCATGCCCTTGCCGCCCCCGGCCCCCGCTGCGGCGCCCGCAACCCCGGCCCCGCCCGCGCCACCGTTGCCGCCATTGCCCCCCGCACCGCCGTTGCCCCCGGCCCCGCCGCTGACCTTCAGCGAGAACGCCCCCTGGATGTCACCGAACCGCAGCACCGCGTCCTGTGACGGCATCCCCGGACCGCCGTTGTTGCCGGGCGTGCCCTGTTGCCCCGGCTGGCCCCCGCCGGGCGGCACCGCATCCCTGGTGACATTGCCGCGCCAGTCCTTTTCCGCGGGTTTTCCGGGCGGTCCGTCCGGCCCCGCGACGCCCGCGGCCCCGGCCGCGCCAACGACCCCGTCGGTGCCGCCGATGGTGATGCTGTAGACATTGTTGGGTTGGGAGACCGACATCAAACGCTCCTTTTCCAGAAGATGTGCGTGAGGGTGCGGCGGGGGCTTACCCCCGCCCCGGCATCCGACGCCCTGTGCCGGTTCATGCGAAGGTGATGGTGCCTTTCGTCCCCGGCATCCCAGGTGCGCCCGGCGGTCCGGCGCTGCCGCTGGCCCCGGCCTGGTAGCCTGATGCCCCCCCGGCCCCGCCCGCGCCGCCAAGGCCGCCGACCCCGCCGACCGACTGGTTCGCCACACCCTGAATCGCCGTCGGCGTCGTCGTGTAGATCGTGATCGTGGCCCCGTTGCCGCCGTTGCCGCCGGCCCCCCCGGCGCCACCGTTGCCGCCCTGGCCGCCCGCCCCCTGGTGCTGGCCGCCGTTGGCATTGCCCCCGGTGCCGCCCGCACCCCCGGCGCCGCCATTGCCGCCCATCCCGCCGGCCCCGCCGCCGACCTGCAGCAGCAGCGTGCCCTGGATCTCGCCCAGATGCAGCGTGGTGTCATTGGCCCCCGACCCGTTGCCACCCGCAACGCCCGCCACCCCGGGCTGGCCGGTGCCGCCGGTGCCGCCCGGTTGCTGCGATCGGGTCTCCGACCCCTTCCAGTCCTTTTCCTGGCTCTGGCCGTTCGGGCCCTGCCCCCCGGCCCCGCCCGCCCCCGAGGGCGGCGAATCCGGGCCGGTGGCGCCGCCGATGTTCATCTGCCGTGGCGTGTCGCTGACCATGCCCGCCCCCTAGTTCACGATGACGGTCTGAACCGTCATCGACAGGTTGACGAAGGATTCGATGTTGGCCCCCGGCCCCTCGAAGATCAGCTGATCGGCGGTCACGACCTTGGGCGTCGAGCCTTCGAACACCAGCGTCTGACCCGGCGCGATCTTGATCACCGAAGCGGCCACCAGATGCACCTCGAACGGACCGAGGTGCTTTTCGATCGCGGGCAGCAGATGCGCCGCCGCCGCGCTGTCGCCAAAGACATACTGCCGCGCCGCCGCCGAAAGCTGGTCGGGATCGGTCGTGTCGGCGGCGATCCGGGCAAGGTCCGCCGCGGCCACCAGCTTCACGCCATGTTGCTGCACGGTCGCATCCGGGTTGCCGATCCAGGTCTTGATCTGGGCCAGCGACGGGCTGGAAACCGTGCGGACCGGGAAGGGCCAGGTGGCAGGGTCGTCACCGATCACGATGCGCGTGCCATCGGATCTTGCGGCAAGATCGGGGGTGTCGATTTCGGCAGGAAGGCCGAACGAAGCAAGAACACCGCCGACAAAGTCGGACGCGGATGCAGCCATCTTCTTGATCTCCCTTTGGTGGAATGCAGCGTCGGAAATGGAATCACTCAGCTTGCAATTGAGTGTGCCAGACAAAACCGCCTCTGCCAATCGGCAGAAACGTGCGGTAGCAACTACCTGTCAAGTCCTTTTCCGGCAAAGCTTTTCCGATAAGAACCATCGCCGGGGGCCTTCAACCTGCGGCATATCAGGCCCTACCGGACCCGCCGGTGCGCCGCGCCGCGTGGCGGATGTCAGCCCCCGAAAGCCTGCCCGGCGCGCACCGTCACGCTGCGGATCGTGGCATCCTGCGCCTGCACGGCCGCAAGCACCTGCGCCAGATGATGGGTGGTCACGAACACCGCATGGAACCGCGTCGGGGCCAGCAGGTCGAACACGCCGTCCGCCTGCCCCGCCTCGACCAGCGGGCGGAACCACGCGGTGAACAGCGCCGGGTTTTCCGCCATCAGCCGCCGCTGCGCCCGACCCCACAGCGTGTCGCCCGGCTCTGCGTCGGGGGCGGCACCGGCCGGGCGGAACGGCACGACATTGCCCGCCGGTTCCGCCGCGGCCTCGGGGGTCATGCGCGAAACGAAGTCCGGCCCGACGGCAGGCCAGTCGTCCTGCGTCGCCCGCAGGATCGCCGCGATGTCCAGCCCGTGCACCGCCACCCGGCCGCGCACCGCCGCGTGCCGCTGCACCAGCCACCCCAGCGACCGCAACCGCGCGACATCGCGCTTGACGGTGCGTTCGTCCACCGCCCACAGCCGGGCCATCTCGCGCTGGCCGACCGCGATTTCGTCGGTCTGCCAGTTGTAGCGCGCGACGATCAGGGTGATCAGGCGCAGCACCAGGCGCTGTCTGTGCTTGTCGCCCTGGCAGGCATGGGTGCCAAGCGCGGTCAGCAGGTCGTATTTCGCGGCAGAGGCCGCCCGCCCGACGGGTTTGCGCTGTTTCATCGCCGCTCCTCTCGCCGGGGCGGACCCGCGGCTTGCCTCTGGTGGACTCTGTCGGTCCGTCCGGTTCGGGCTGTCGGGTGGCTGCAACTCGACGTTCTTTCACCGATTGAGTGTATTTGCGTCCGCTTGTTCGATTCTGTCAAGCGCCGTCTGTTCCCAGGCCATCGGATGCTGCCTTTATCCCCCGCATCTTCCGATTGAAAATGGTTCACTGGTATTGGGGGCCATGCAGGGTGTCCCCGCAAAACGTCCGGATGTCACCCCATCATGCCGTGGGCCGGCCCAAGTGTCCCCCCAAGATGCTGCCCGCTCCCCTTAGCTTATCCGAATCACCTGCCCCGTGCCGGGGCGGGAAAAACCTGTTCGCGGCGCAGCTTGCGACACCCGCCTTTCCCCGCGGGGAAGCGACCGGGCAAAGGATAAATGAAATTGCTTCAGACGCAAATCCGGCGTAGTTTCGCAAAAGGCAGGAATTAACAACGAGGCGAGCATGTATTCCTACAAAGACCTGCAAGAGCTGCGCGACAGCTCGCTGAAGATGCAGGGTTGGATCCGCAAGCAGACCTTCTCGCCCGGGATGGAAAAGACCCTTCGCCGGTTTTCCTCCTGGGAGGTGTCGGAGCTGATCTTCAAGGTCAACCAGTCCACCTTCCGCGGCCGCCTTGCCGCCGACCCCGGTCTGCCCGACGGCGCGGTCGAGGAAGACGGCCGTCAACGCTGGTTCTCGCTGGAAGAGATCAACGAGATGCGGCGCAAGATGAAGGTCAACCGCAAGACCCTGCAACCCTACCGTCCGGCGGGCAAGCGGGCGATCCGGGTGGCGGTCGCCAATTTCAAGGGCGGGGCCGGCAAGTCCACCGTGGCGCTGCACTTCGCCCATGCTGCGGCGCTGGACGGCTACCGCGTGCTTTGCGTCGATTTCGACCCGCAGGCGACGCTGTCGCATTCGATGGGCCTCAGCGACGTGAACGAGGAACACACCGTCTGGGGCATCATGGCGCGCGACCTGATCCGCGAGACCGACCGGATGAACCGCTCGGCCCGCGGCGCGGAAAGCGGCGCCGCCCTGCCCCAGCGCCGCCTGCCCGCCTCGATCACCGACATCGGCCTTGGCGACCTTCGCGTGACCGACTTCATCAAGCCGACCTGCTGGTCGACCATCGACATCGTGCCAAGCTGCGCCAACGCGGCCTTCGTCGAATTCGCCAGCGCCCAGTACCGCCACGTCAACCCCGACTGGTCGTTCTTTGCCGCCGTGTCGCGCTATCTCGATGCCCTGCCCGATGACAGTTACGACATGATCATCTTCGACTGCCCGCCCGCCATCGGTTACCAGTCGATGAACGCGGTCTTCGCGGCGGATGTGCTCTATGTGCCCTCGGGCCCCGGCTACTGGGAATACGACAGCACCACCTCCTTCATCGGCCAGCTTGCCGAGGCGCTGGAGGATCTGTCGGCCTTTCAGGGCGCTTTCCCCGCGGGGAAGATTCCGCTGCCGAAGGAGTTTCTGGATGTGCGCTTCCTGCTGACCCGGTTCGAGCCGGGCAACGAATTGCACCGCGCCATGTTCGAGGCGTTCCGCAAGGTGTTCGGCGAAAGGGTCACGCTGAACCCGATCGAACACACCCGCGCCGTCGAGCAGTCGGGCCGCTTCCTCAGTTCGGTTTACGAGATCGACTACCGCGACATGACGCGCGAAACATGGCGGCGGGCGCGGGCGACGTTCGACAACGCCTATGCCGAATTCCGCACCAACGTCTGCGCCGCATGGGACAAGCTGGAGGACCGGGCATGACCAAGAAGCGCCGGATGTTCGATGTCGATCTGCCCGAAGACCCGATGCCCGAGCTTGAGACCAAGTCGATGGGCGGCTTTCGTCGCGGCCCGATGGCCACCGCGATCGGCGAGAATGCCGAGGCGCTGCGGCACCGGCAGGATCAGGAAGCGGGCATCCGCGCCGAGAACGACGCGCTGGCGCATGAATTCGTGCGGCTGAAAAAACTGGGGCTGGTGATCGACGCGCTTCCGCTGGATCAGGTGCATGTCGGCAAGCTGCTGCGCGACCGCAGCCGACGGAGCGGCGACGATCTGGAGGAGCTGAAAGCCTCGATCCGCGCCGTTGGCCTGTCGAACCCGATCCGGGTCGAGCAGGTCGGGCCCGAGAGGTACGAGCTGGTGCAGGGCTGGCGGCGGCTGTCGGCTTACCGCGAACTGCTGGCCGAAACCGGCGACGAAAGCTTTGCCCGCATCCCGGCCGGGCTGATGGCGCGGGGCGAGACACTCGACACGCTCTACCGCCGGATGGTCGACGAGAACATGGTGCGCAAGGACATCTCGTTTGCAGAGATGGCCAATCTGGCGCGGGCCTATGCCGACGACCCGGCGACCGATTGCCCCGATCTGGATACGGCGGTGAACCGGCTGTTTGCCTCGGCCGCGGCGCAGAAGCGCAGCTACATCCGCCGCTTTGCCGGGCTGATGCGCGCGCTGGAAAAGGTGCTGGAGCATCCCGAGGCGATACCGCGCGCGCTGGGACTGGCATTGGCGCAGCGGATCGAGGCCGAGCCGGGGCTGGCCGCTGCGGTGGCGCGGGCCTTGCAGGGCGCGGGGCGGCGGAGTGTCGAGGCGGAACTGGCGATCCTGCGCGGCTTTGCCGAAGGGCAGGGGGCAAAGGTGCCGTCGGCGGCTGCCCCGTCCCCGGCATCACGGCCGCGCAGCAAGACCACGCTGCGCCTGCCGCGCCCGGAAGGCGAGGCGCGCTGCACCGCCTCTTACGGCAAGGTCGAACTGCGGCTGGACCGAGATTTCTCGGCGCTGGACCGGGCGCGGCTGGAGGCTGCGCTGGAAGCGTTCTTTGCCGCGCTGGACCGCCCGCCGGGCTTTCCCCGCGGGGAAAGATGACGCTCTTTCGGCGCTCGGGGATGGTGGGGGGTAATGCCCGTTATGGCGATATTTCGAGCATATGAGCAGGCAGCGCGTTAAGTGGCTGGCGTTGGGCGCGCTTCCGGGCGAACGGCACGGAATGTCCGGCCGACAACGGCCGGATTTTGCTGCTGGCACAGACCGAAGGCCGCCCATGAAAACCCGGCCGGCCCGTTGCCGGGCCGGCGCGCGGCCCTGTGCCGGGATCAGCGCCGACCCCCGGCCGAACTGGCCGCGCGCGGGGTTGAATCGGCGTCGCCCTGTGGCCGGACGGCAGCGAAACCGCGTGACGGGGTGGACAATGCCAGCTTGCGGCTTGCGGGTTGCGGCCGCCTTGACGCATCGGCGGCGAGGCGAGGCGCAGCTTCCTCCGGGGCGGCGGCCTCGGTGCGGAAATAGGCCATGGTCTCCTGCAACTGGCGCGCCTGGGCGGAAAGCTCGGTGGCGCTGGCGGCCAGTTGGTCCGAGGCGGCGCCGTTCTGCTGGGTGACGGTATCAAGCTGCTGGATCGCGCTGCTGATCTGCGCCGCGCCGGTCGAAAGCTCCCGCGAGGCGAGAGAGATTTCCGAGACCAGCGCCGTGGTGCGCTCGATGTCCGGCAGCAGCCGTTGCAGCATGTCGCCCGCCGCCGAGGCGGTGCGGACGGTGGTGCCCGACAGGGCGGAAATCTCGGTGGCGGCAACCTGGCTGCGTTCGGCCAGCTTGCGCACCTCGGAGGCAACGACGGCAAAGCCACGGCCATGTTCGCCCGCCCGCGCCGCCTCGACGGCCGCGTTCAGCGCCAGAAGGTCGGTCTGCCGCGCGATTTCCTGCACGACCATGATCCGCTCGGCGATCTGCTGCATGGCCTGCACCGCCTCGGCCACTGCCCGGCCCGAGAGGCGCGCATCGTCGGCCGATTGCAGCGCCATGCGTTCGGTCTGCGCGGCATTGTCTGCCGACTGTTCGATGTTGGCGGCCATCTGCTCGATCGAGGCGGAAACCTGTTCGGTGGCCGAGGCCTGTTCGGTCGCGCCCTGGCTGAGCTGTTCCGACGTGGCGGCGATCTGCGTGCTGCCGTCGGCAACCTGGCGCACGGCGGCGGAAACGTCGCCCACCACGTCGCGCAGCTTCAGGACCATGGCGTTGGCGGCGGTCAGCATCACGGCAATCTCGTCCTGGCCGCGCACGTCCTCGACAGCGACCAGATCACCGCCGGCCACCCGCCGCGTCAGGTTGGTGGCGCGGTTCAAGCCCCGGCCGATGGCGGCCAGAATCCAGCCGGCGGCGAGGCTGCCAAGCAGAGCTGCGGCGCCCGACAGGATCAGCAGGGTCCGGATCGATTCGGCCAGCACCGCATCGGCACGCGCGGCGGCACGTTCGGTCTGGAGCGTGTAATGCGCGCGGAAGTCGGACAGCACGGCCGCAAGGTCGGTCATTGCCGGGTTCGAACCGGTGACGAGCAGCCGCGACGCCTCGGCGGTCTGCCCGGAATCGGCCAGCCGGAACACCTGATCGTTGATGCCCGCCGCGATCTTGCGCAATGCGCTGTAGGATTCCAGCTGGCGCAGACCCTCGGCGTCGGCGGCTTCGGTCAGCCTTGCGATGCTGTCGGTCATGGCGGCGCGCAGGTCCATGATGCGGTCTTTCTGGACCTTGCGCGCCTCGGGCGTTTCGGCGGTCACGTAGTCGCGCAGCGTGACGCTGAAGGTCAGTTGCTGCGCGTCGAGCCGTTCCGACAGGTGGGTGCGGTGAAACTGCACCTGCACCAGATCGTCCACCGCGCGGTTCGCAAGCCGCAGGTCATGTATCGCAAGGGCGATTGCCATGCCGGCGAGGCAGAAGATCAGCAGAAAGGTGGCTGCGAGTTTCAGTTTGATCGTCAGTTTCATGCACGCTCGCTTTCCTGAGGTGGTGGCCCGTGTCCGGAGGGAAGCCGGATGTCACCGGCCGGGAGGACGACCCGGTCACATGCCGCTGCCCGAGAGTGGCATCAGGGAAATGAACAGCCGGATAACGCCCGGGCGATTCGTTGCGATCAGGCTGCGATCGGGCGGCGTGTCCGATGCGGGATCAGCCGGCTTGCGGTGGATCGGCGGGCGGTCGCAAGATCCTGACGGGTGGCCACGGGGCAGCAAGGCGCAGGGCAGGTGCCACCCTTCGCCCTTCGCGCCCCCGGGGCCGACCGTGCATGGGGCTTGAGTGCTGACCGTTTCTGCGCGAAAACGGGCTTATGCGCAAAAGAACCCTGTATGCCAAAGACCCGGGCGACGACGACCTGTCGCGCCCCGGCCCCTATGACCCCGAGCCGGATGCGGATGATCCGTGGTTCGAGCCGGAGCCCCAGGACATCCCCCTGCCGCGCGCCGACCGCAGGCCGCTGATCGAGCCGCGCGCCTGGGCGGCGGCGCAGGCGGACCTCGCGGCAGAGCTTGCGGCGGTGGCGGTGCTGTTCGGGGCGCTGGACGAACGGCTGCGCGCCGGGCCGGATGGCTGGCGGCACCGGCTGGCGCTGCTGGAGGCGGCCGAGCTGAGCTGGTGGGCAGGCGACCGCGTGCCGCTGGACCGGCTGGCGCTGTGGGAGGGGCTGCGGCTGGCGAATGCGCTGGACGACAGCCAGGCGCTGACCCGCGCCGCCTGGGCGCTGCGCCGTCTGGCCGGCGGGCCGGGGCCGGAGGCGGGGATGGCGGCCTTCCTCGGCCGTCACGGGCCGCAGGGCGCCGTGCCTGACGGGCTGGAAGACCTGGACGAGCTTGCCACCGGGCTTGACCACCTGCACCCGGTCACCCGGTCGGCGGCGCTGTTTCACGGCTGGCGGATGCAGGGGCAGGGCGGCCCGGCCCGCGACATCGAGGCCGCCGTGCTGGCGGCGCGGGTGGCGGCGCGGATGGGGCGGGGCGGGGCGGTGTTCGTGCCGCTGGCCCATGCGGGTTTTGCCGGCGGGCGGGGCGGCGGGGCGGTGCTGGACAAGCTGGCGCTCTGGCTCGGCGGGGCGGAACGGTCGGTGCTGGCCGCCTTGCTGCATCTGGACCGGGTGGCCGACTGGGCCGGGCGGGCCGGGGTTGCGCTGGCCGATCTTCAGGGCCGCACCCCGGCGCTGCTGGTGACGCAGTTCGCGGCCTGGCCGATGGTCAGCGCCCCGCTGGCCGAACAAGCCACCGGGGCGGGGCGCGCCACGGTGCAGCGCAATCTGACGCTGATGCAGGGGCGCGGGCTGATCCGCGAGGTGACGGGGCAGGGCCGCTACCGGGTCTGGACCGCGAAGCTGTGAACGCCGCAACCTTGCCTGTGGCGGCGGCAGGGCCTATTGCGGAACCTGCAACCCGCAGGAGGTAACCGGCGTGCCCGACCGCGTCTCTCCGCTCGCGCCATTCCGGCACGCGACGTTCCGCAACCTGTGGCTGGCCACGCTGGCGTCGAATCTCGGCGGGCTGATCCAGACCGTCGGGGCGGGCTGGCTGATGACCACGCTGACCACCTCGCCCGGGATGATCGCGCTGGTTCAGGCCTCGACCACGCTGCCCCTGATGCTGTTCTCGCTGCCGTCGGGCGCGCTGGCCGACAGTTTCAACCGGCGCAAGATCATGCTGACGGCGCAGCTTTTCCTGCTTTCGGTTTCGGCCGGGCTGGCGGCCTGCGCATATCTTGGCGTGCTTACGCCGGTGCTGCTGCTGTGCTTCACCTTCCTGATCGGGGTCGGGGGGGCGCTGAACAACCCGTCCTGGCAGGCCTCGATGGGCGACATCGTCCCGCGCGACGACCTGCCGTCGGCGGTGGCGCTGAACAGCATGGGGTTCAACCTGATGCGCAGCGTCGGCCCGGCGCTGGGGGGGGCCATCGTGGCCTGGGCCGGGGCGGCGGTGGCCTTTGCCGCCAATGCGGTCAGCTACATTCCGTTCATCTGGGTGCTGTGGCGCTGGAAATCCGCGCCAGTGCCGCGCAGCCTGCCGCGCGAGCCGTTCGGCAGCGCGATGGTGGCGGGGCTGCGCTATGTCGCGATGTCGCCGCAACTTCTGCGGGTGATGACGCGCGGCTTCCTGTTCGGGCTCGCGGCGATTGCCGTGCTGGCGCTGCTGCCGCTGGTGGCGCGCGATCTGGTGCAGGGCGAGGCACTGACCTATGGCGTCCTGCTGGGCTGCTTCGGGTTCGGGGCGATCGGCGGGGCGCTGCTGAACCCACGCATCCGCGAGCGCATGGGCAACGAGGGGATCGTGCGCGGCGCCTTCCTCGCCTTTGCCGTCGGGGCGACGGGGCTGGCGTTCAGCGGCGACCTGTGGCTGAGCGGCGCGCTGCTCTTGCCCTGCGGGGCGGCCTGGGTGCTGGCGCTTTCGCTGTTCAACGTGTCGGTGCAACTGTCCACCCCGCGCTGGGTGGTGGGCCGGGCGATGGCGATGTATCAGACGGCGACCTTCGGCGGAATGGCGCTGGGGGCCGCGATCTGGGGGCAGGCGGCCGAACGCTTCGGCGTGTCGGTGGCGCTGATGCTGTCGGCGGCGGTGATGGTGCTGGGGGCGGCGCTGGGGCTGCGGCTGGCGCTGCCGGCCTTTGCCACGCAGAACCTCGACCCGCTGAACCGGTTTCGCGAACCCGCGGTCAGGATCGACATGCGCGCCCGCAGCGGGCCGATCCTGGTGATGGTCGACTACCGGATCGCGCAGGAAAACGTGGAGCCGTTTCTGGCCGCGATGGCCGACCGCCGCCGCATCCGCATCCGCGACGGGGCGCGGCAATGGGCCCTGCTGCGCGATGTCGAGACGCCCGAGCAATGGACCGAAAGCTACCACGTCGCCACCTGGGCCGAGTATCTGCGCCACCACCAGCGCCGCACCCAGGCCGATGGCGGGGTGACCGACCGGCTGCTGGCGCTGCACCGCGGCCCGGAACCGCCGCGGGTGCACCGCATGATCGAACGCCAGACCGTCTCGCTGCACGACGACACGCCGCTGAAGCCGTTTCCCGACGTATCCTGACGGATGGAGCGGCCCCGCGGCCTGCGCCGTCACCAAGGGGGCAGGCGTGGCATATCGCGGGCGACGGCCGATCCCTGCGCGCCGGGCCGCGCGACGTTCGGGCAGGATGATCGGTTATCACCGATAAGGGTGGTGTATTGCCTATGGTCTATATTATACAGAAATAGTGGATAGCCTATATTGCCAGATTATCTGCCAAACGCTATATCAGGCCGTGACCTGCCTTTAAGGGGCCCGCAACCATGGGTATCGACACGTTCCAGAGCATCAGAAGCCTGCGTCAGGCCGGGTCTGCGCTGCGCGGGCGCCGCAAGGCTAGGGGGCTGACGCAACGCGATCTGGCATACAGGGCGGGAATGCCGCAGTCTTCGGTCTCGGACATCGAAACCGGCGTCGTGTCGGCCGGCATCGACACCTATCTGCGGTTGCTGGAGGCCATGGGGGCCGAGCTTCGGATCCATGACCGCGAGACTGGCGACGGGGTTTTCTGATGGCCCGCGGACGGGTTGCCCGCAGGCCGCGCCGCGCCACCCGGACCGGAGTCTGGTTCCAGCAGCGGCGCGTCGGCACCCTGACGCGCCAGCCCGATGGCGGGATGGCCTTTTCCTATGATCCGGCGTGGATGGAAGACGAGCGGGCTTTCCCCGTCGCGTCCTCGCTGCCCCTGAGCGTCAGGACGTGGCGCGGGGATGCGGTTTTCTCGGCCTTCGACAACCTGTTGCCGGATGCGGAGGGCGACCTGCGGGACAGGATCGCCGCGCGTGTCGGCACCGACGGCAAGGATGTCCATTCGCTGCTGTCGGTGCTGGGGCGGGACTGCGTCGGCGCGTTGCAGTTCCTGCCTGCCGACACCGAGCCTGTCGATGCCGGGATGGAGTTCAGACCGGTCACCGACGCCGAGATTGCCGCCGATCTGGCAAACCTGGCCGCGGCGCCGCTTGCCCTGGGCGAGGATGAGGATTTCCGCATCTCGATTGCCGGGGCGCAGGAAAAGACCGCCTACCTGCGGGTCAAGGATCAATGGGCAAAGCCGCGCGGCATCACGCCAACCAGCCACATCTTCAAGACATCCATGGGCGTGCTGCCCGGCCCAGACGAAATCGACATGACCGACAGCGTGGACAACGAGCTTTACTGCATGACGCTGGCCGACGAGATGGGCTTGCCGGTGGCGCGCGTGCAGAAGCTTGCCTTCGACGGCACGCCGGTGCTTGTGGTCGAGCGGTTCGACCGGCGGTGGGACGGCGACACCCTGCGCCGCCTGCCGCAGGAAGACCTGTGCCAGTGCCTCGGGATTCCCTCTGCGCGGAAATACCAGCGACTCGGCGGTCCGGGCGTGGCCGATGTGATGGCCGTGTTGCGCGAAGCCGATGATCCCGCAGCCGATCGCGGGATGTTCTTTCGCGCACAGGTCTTTTTCTACCTGATCGGCGCCCCGGACGGGCATGGCAAGAACTTCAGCCTGCACATGGGCGCAAGGGGCCGTTTCCGGCTGGCGCCGCTTTACGACATCCTCAGCGTGGCGCCGGTGATGCGGTCGGGGCGCCTGCAGCGAAAACGCTACCGGCTGGCAATGGCGATTGCCGGTCACTACGGCATCGACGAGATCGTGCCGCGGCATTACGAGCAGGAAGCCCGCGCGGCCGGCCTGCCGGAAGGGCAGGGCGCGCGGATTCTGGCCGAGATGGCAAGCAGGATCCGTGCGGGCGTTGCCGCGACCGCACGCCGGGTTGAAGCGGCGACGCTGAACGGCGTGGGCCGCATCATCGGCGCAGAGGCGACGGCGCGGGCCGACATGGTGCTGGCCCTGCTGGATGATCCCCGCACACCCGGTTAGGCCCGGCCCCCGCGCGGCAGGTCGGGTGGCAGGTCGGGTGGCGCGGCCGACCGCCCCCTCCGGCCTGCCGACCGCCGCGCCTACTGGAACACGGCGCCCGGGTTGTCGAGGCTGTCGGAGCCTTCGAAGCTGATCCTGTCAAGGCCGAGGGCGGTGACGGCGCGCTCGATCGAGGCGGTTTGAGTCACCAGCGCATTGACCGCGCCCATGATCAGCGCCTCGCCTTCCTTGTTGCCCGCGGCCAGCATCTGGTCATAGGCCAGGCCGCCCTCTGCCGCCGTCCTGATCGCCTGCAGGGCGGTGACGGTGGCGTCAAGCTCTGCCTTCAGCTGGGTATCCACCGCCGGGGCGGCAGCGGCCACCAGATCCGACAGCGACGGGCCGGAAACCACGCTGCCGTCGGTGCGGGCATAGCTGCCGAGGTAGACGTTCCGGATGCCGATGCCATCGAAATAGTGGCTGTTGTGGGTGTTGTCGGAAAAGCAGTCATGCTCTTCCTCGGGGTCGTTCAGCATCAGGCCCAGCTTCATCCGCTCGCCCGCCTGTTCGCCGTAGGAAAGGCTGCCCATCCCGGTCAGCATCGCCAGCAGGCCCGCGACGGGGTCGGCGGTCACTGCGGCGCGGCCTTCGCCACCGTCAGCCCAGGCGGCGGCCATGAAATCCAGATCGGCAACCAGCAGGTCGGTTGCGGCCTGCAGATAGGCCGCGCGGCGGTCGCAGTTGCCGCCGGTGCAGGCATCGCCCGCCGCGAAATCGGTGAAGGGGCGGTTGCCCGCGCCCGGCCCGGTGCCGTTCACATCCTGCCCCCAGAGCAGGAACTCGATGGCGTGATAGCCCGAGGCGACATTGGCCTCGATGCCGTCGGCCTCGTGCAGGGTGTCGGCAATCAGGGCGGGCGTGATGGCGGTGGCGTCGATCCCGATTCCCGACAGGGTGAATGTCGGCGTGGCGATCACGTTCAGGGTGGACAGCGCGTTTTCCTCGTTCTGGCCGGAGCCTGCGGCGACATAGTCGATCAGCCCTTCGTCCAGCGGCCAGGCGTTCACCCGGCCTTCCCAGTCATCCACGATCGGGTTGCCGAAGCGGAAGGCCTCGGTCTGCTGGTAGGGAACGCGGGCGGCAAGCCAGGCCGCTTTCGCCGCTGCCAGGGTTTCGGCCGACGGCGTGGCGATCAGTGCCGCGACAGCCGATTGCAGGGCCCTGGCCGACGCCAGGCTGTCGCCATAGCCGGCGGCGGCAATGTCGGCGTAGGTGGTCACCACGGCCGCAGGGTCGGCGGCCATCAGGGGCGTGGCCGTCAGGGCGGTGGACAGCAGGGCGGCAGCCAGAAAGCGGGTCATGGGGTTTCCTTGGGCTATTTGGTCAGGATCAGTTTGCCCTGACGGGTGATCCGCAGGGCATAGACCTGTCCGTTCAGGTGGATGTTGGCGACGGCGCCCCCCGCGGTCAGCAGGGTCGCCTCGTGCATCGGTGCCGGTTCGGGGCAGGGGGGCGGCCCGGATCGCGGCCGGAGGGGGGGTCAAGGCGCTGCATGGCGGAATCCTCGGTCAAAGGTGGTTCCGGCTGGCCCTTGGCGCGGTGGCCGCAGGTTGGCATGGTCGATTCCTAATTCCGACAAAAGTGCTTTGTTGTAAAGCCGATTTTTTCGCTCAGGTAATCTGCTGCGCTGGGACGGTGCTGTTTCCGGTGTCGGCGGTGCGCAGCACCCCGGGGCAACATCGCGCCCAGTAGATGCTGCCCGGTAGATGTGGGTCTGCCCCGGCATCAGCCTGAAGACCCCCCGGCCCGGGTTCACTGTTTCTTGGGACCGGCGTGCCATCCTGCCGACGATTCCCCGGCTGCCAATGCAACCGACGCCGTGTTGCGGCGGGGGAACGGAAACGAAGGAGGGCACACCCCATGACCGCAACATCGGGCAACGACATCATTCGCGGAACGACCGGCGCGGACAGTCTGTCGGGCCTTGACGGCGATGATACCCTTGTCGGTGACAGCGGTCCTGACACGCTCGATGGCGGCAACGGGAACGACCTGATCGAGGGAGGGTCCGGTGACGACCGGCTGCTGGGGGGCGCGGGAAACGACTGCCTCGATACCGGCGCCGGATCCGATACCGTCTTTGCCGGCGACGGCAATGACACGATCTTTGGCGGTGGCGGCGGGAAAGTCGGCAACCTGCTTTATGGCGAGGGCGGAAACGATCTCATCTACAACGGCACCGACAACGACACGGTCTATGGCGGCGAGGGAAACGACACGATCTTTGCCGACCAGGGGTCGGATTACCTGGATGGCGGCGGCGGCGACGACCTGTTCATCGTGGAGACGGGGTTCGTCGCGTTTGGCAACGACACCATCATCGGCGGCGAGACCGGCGAGAGGGCGGGCGACATGCTCGAGTTTTCGAGGATGTCGTCGGGGCTGACGGTCAACATGACCGGAGCCGAGGCAGGCACCGCCAGCGACGGCTTCAGCAAGCTGGCGTTCTCGCAGATCGAGAAGCTGACGCTGGGAAGTGGTGCCGATACCGTCTTCGGCGGGGCTGGCAACGACTGGATCGACACCGGCGCCGGCGACGACCGGGTGTTTGCGGGCGCCGGGGCCGACAGCATCGCACTGGGCGACGGCAACGACACACTGGAAATGAGGAGCCCGGACAGGTTGGCCGACACCATCGACGGCGGGGCGGGCAACGACCGCATCAGCCTTGCTGGCGGTGGAAGCAACGATGTCGTCTTTGGCGGGGCGGGCAATGACACGCTGACGACCGCCTATGACCTCAGCGGCGGCAGCGACACGCTTTATGGCGGCGACGGGCGCGATGTCTTTGTTGCCGGTGCCGACGACAGCGTCGTCGGCGGCGAGGGCGGTGACGACTTCGACACCATCGACCTGACCACCATCCCCGTCGCGGCCACGGTCCTGCTGTCCGGCACGGGCGCCGGAACGATCACCTACGGCACCTACAGGCTGAACTTCACCGAGATGGAGGCGATCACCGGCACGGCCTTTGCCGACACCATCAAGGGCGGGGCCGACGGCGGCGGAATGACCTACGACACCGGGGCGGGCAACGATGTGGTCCACGGCGGCTCGGGCAGCGACCGAATCGACGCGGGCAGCGGCGACGACAGCGTCGATGGCGGCGCCGGGGCCGACACGATTTCGGGGGGTGCCGGGAACGACAATCTGTTGGGGGGCGACGGCAACGACCTGTTGAGGGGGGGCGACGGCGCCGACCATCTTTTCGGGAATGCCGGCTCGGATACGCTGGATGGCGGGGCAGGGGCCGACGTGCTTTCCGGCGGCGCGGGCGCCGACCTTTTCCTGGTCGATGCGGGCGGCGACCGGATCACCGATTTCGACGCCACCTCGGGCAGCGGCAACGCGGACGAAAGCGACAATGACGTGGTTGACCTTTCGGCCTTCTACAACCGCGAAACCCTTGCCGCCTGGAACGCCGCCAACCCGGGGCGGGCCTTTGCCAACCCGATGGGATGGCTGCGCGCCGATCAGGCCGATGGCGTCCTGAGGGCGGCGGGCGGCCTGACGCTCTACAGCCCCGACGGGCTCCCGGTCACCGGGGCAGACCTGAACGCCGAGAATACCCGCGTGATCTGCTTTGCCCGTGGCACCCGCATCCTTTCCCGCCAAGGCGAAACCGGGATTGAGACGCTGCAGCCGGGCGACGCGGTTCTTACCCGCGACAACGGCTTTCAGCCGGTCCGCTGGGTCGGGCACCGCGCGCTTTCGGGCGACGACCTCGCCGCCGCGCCGCAGCTCCGCCCGGTCCGCATCGCGAAAGGGGCGATGGGCCCGTCACTTCCGGCACGCGATCTCGTGGTTTCGCCACAACACCGCGTGCTGGTCTGCTCGGCCATCGCCAAGCGGATGCTGGGCGCGGCAGAGGTTCTGGTGGCGGCAAAGCATCTGGTCGGAATGCCCGGCATAACGGTGGACGACGGGCCGGCCGGGGTCGAATACTGGCACATCCTGCTTGCCCGGCACGAAGTCGTCTTTGCCGAGGGCACCCCATCCGAGACCCTTTACACCGGACCCGAGGCGCTCCGGTCGCTCGGGCCGCAGGCGCGCAAGGAGATATTCTCGCTGTTTCCGGAGTTGGCCGGGTTCGGCCATGACCACCTTCCCGAACCGGCGCGGCCCTTCGTCAGGGGCGGACCCGGGCGCAGGCTGGCCCGGCACCATGCCACGAACGGAAAGCCGCTTGTGATGGCCCCATCCGCCTGAGGGCGCAGCGTCATTGCGCGCCTGATGCGTGACCCCACCACCCCTGATAATGGCATCTTATCGCGGGTGGCGGGGGCGCAGGGCGGAACGGGCGGTGCTGCCCGTTTTGCCCCGGTATCGGGCAGCATGGTCGAGCGGGCCAGCCCTGTAGAGGCCGGAGCGGGTCGCGTCGGGCGATGGAATGCAGCGGGCCCCGCCACGTTTTAGATGCGGCGGATCTTGCGCAGAAGCCGCCGCCCCGTGACCCCGAAACGGAAACCGAACCGATGCCGCGTCTTGGCCCCGCCCCGAAACTGACCTTCACCTGCCGACCGGAAGATGATGGCGTGATCGCGCCGCCGCTCCGGCCTGGGTGCCGAACGGCAGAAGCACCGCGATTGCCGCCGGAGGGACGGATGTGAAAAGACGCATGACGGTTTTTTTGCTGGGTGCGGGGCAGCAGGCATCTGCTGCTTGTCCCGGCAACGCGCTGGCACCCGATCCATTCCGCAGGGAGGCCGCGTTTCGGCTGGTGGCCGATCAGATGGCCGGCGGCGACCCTGCCGCAAGGGGCTTGATCCAGATCAGACCATTCCCGTTGGCGGTGCGATAACGTGCATTCGTCAGGCATGTTTCAGCGCGCGGGAATACCCCGCCTGATCCCATGCACCCTGTCCTGATCGGAGCGCGCCGTGATACCCCCTTCCGACCCCGGCCTGCCGCTTCCGGTGATCCGTCGCGACGACGCGGATGCAGCCGCGCCGAAACGGCGCTTTCGGTTTCGCGCCCGCTATCTTCTGGTGCTGATGGTTCCCGCACTGATGTTTCTTGGTGCGGTGGTGGGCATGTATTTCCAGCCGCCCGGCCTGCAGAAGTTCTATGCGCTGACCGGGCTGCAACCCGGGGCCGGGTCGGCCTCGCCCATCGCCCTGCCGCCGGAAATCTCGCTGCCGAAGGAAATGCTCGACACCATGCAGGCCAGCGACGTTGTCGGGCTGGCGCGCCTGATGCCGCATGGCGACGTGTCGATCGTGGCGCCGCCTTTCGGCGCAGGCGATGCGCGGATCGCCGAGATTCTGGTGGCCATCGGTGACCGGGTGGAAAAGGGCGCCGTGGTGGCCCGGCTGGACAATCAGGGCCAGCTTGAAAGCGCGGTGCTGCTGGCCGAGGCCAACGTGGCCGTGCGGCAGGCGTCGCTGGTGCAGACCCGGGCGGCGGTGCAGAACTCGCTCGACGAGGCGCGCGCCGGGGTGGAACAGGCGCAATCTGCCGCCACCGAGGCCGACACCCAGCTGACCCGCATGACCGCGCTTTTCGCGCGGGGCGTGGCGACGCAGGCCGCGATGGAAGCCGCCGCCGCCACTGCGCGCCAGTCTGAACTGGCGGTGCAGAAGGCAAAGGCCACGCTGGCGCGCTTTGCCAGCGCCGAGGTCGACACCCAGCCCGACGTGATCGTGGCCACCCGCAATCTGGAGGCCGCCGAGGCCGATCTGACTCGCGCCAGCCGCGACCTGACACGGGCGGCGGTGCTGGCACCGATCAGCGGCGTGGTGCTGAACGTTCATGCCCGCGCGGGGGAACGCCCGCCCGCAGACGGCATCATGGAGATGGGCGACACCGATGCCATGATGGCCGAGGTCGAGGTCTATCAGGACCGCATCGCTGCGGTGGCGGTCGGGCAGCCGGTGGAGCTGGTGGCCGGGGCGCTGGGGCGGACGCTGCAGGGGCGGGTGCAGTCGATCGGGCTGACGGTCGGGCGGCAGGGGCTGGTGTCGGACGACACCGCCGCCAACACCGATGCGCGGGTGATCACGGTGATGGTCGAGCTTGACGCGGCCTCGTCGGAGGTGGCGGCCCGCTTCACCAATCTGGAGGTGGTCGCCCGCATCGACGCGCGGCCCGGGGCCGGGAAACCCGGGCCATGACCCGCCTGCTGCAATGGCTGTTCGGCCGCCTGCCGATCGGCTGGCTGCAACTGACCCACAGCCGCACCCGCTTTGCCGCAGCCCTGGCCGGGGTGGCCTTTGCCAACGTGCTGGTGTTCGTGCAGCTTGGCATCATGGGCTCGATGGCGACGGCAACCCTCAAGCCCTACGACTTCTTTCGGGCCGACATCATGATTTCCGCCTCGGATGCCAATTCGATGACCGAGGGCGGCAACGTCGCGCGGCAATGGCTGTTTCAGGCGCTGGCCGACCCCGACGTGACCGGCGGCACCGGGCTGTTCATCGGCAACGTGAGCTGGGCGCGCGGCGAAAGGACGCTGAGCCTGACGACCTACGGTGTCGACCCGGCGCTGCCCGGCTTCCTGTCCGACACGATGGCGCGCAAGGCATCCACCCTGCAATTGCAGAACGCGGGCATTCTCGACATGTTCAGCCGGGGCCTGCCACGGGCAGAGGCGGCGGCGATCCGCCCGCAAAGCCCCTTGTCGCTCGAGGTCTCGGGCAAGACCCTGACGCTTTTCGACACTTTTGCGGGCGGCGGCGGGTTTGGCGGCGACGGCTACATGATGGTGTCTGACCAGACCTTTCTGGCGCTGTTCCCGGCGCGCAAGTCTGCCGCCCCCGACCATATCCTGCTGCAGGTCCGCCCCGGCGCCGACCCGGACGCCGTGGCTGCCCGCCTGCGTGGACTGATTTCCGACAAGTCGCTGCGGATCCGCGCTTACGCGCAGGCCGCCGCCGACGACCTGAGCTATCAGCAGACCAAGCGCCCGACCGGGATCATCTTCGGCTTTGGCGTGATCATCGGGATTCTGGTGGGAATCGTGATCGTCTATCAGGTGCTGTCAACCGACGTGGCGAACCACCTTGGCGAATATGCCACCTTCAAGGCGATGGGGTATCGGCAAAGGTTTTTTCTGGGCATCGTGTTCGAGGAGGCGCTGGTTCTGGCCGTGCTGGGCTTCGTGCCGGGGTTCATCGTGGCCACCGGCCTGCTGGCCGCGATGAAGGCCGCCACGACGCTGCCGCTGGCGATGACGCCCGGCGTGGCCGCGATGGTGTTCGCGGGCACATTGGCGGCCTGTTCGCTGTCGGGGGCGATTGCCACCCGGCGGCTGGCCTCGGCCGACCCGGCCGACCTGTTCTGACGGGCGCGCGATGATCGACGATTTCCCCATCACCGTCAGCGGGCTGAACCATTCCTTCGGGCAGGGAGAGGCGCGCAAGCAGGCGATATTCGATGTCTCGATGCAGATCAGGCGCGGCAGCCTGACGGTGCTGATGGGGCCGTCCGGGTCGGGCAAGACCACGTTGCTGACGCTGATGGGCTGCCTGCGCGATGTGCAGGACGGCTCGGTCCGGCTGCTGGGGCACGAGTTGCACGGCGCGACGGCCAGCCTGTCGCAGGGCCTGCGCAAGCGGCTGGGGTTCATCTTTCAGGCGCACAACCTGCATGGCAGCCTGACGGCGCAGCAGAACGTGCTGATGGGGTTGCAGGTGCACGGGCCGGGCGACCCGGCGCTGTATGGGCAGGCCGCCCGCCACGTGCTGACGCTGCTGGGCCTTGGCGACCGGCTGGACTATCTGCCCGCCAACCTGTCGGGCGGGCAGAAGCAGCGGGTGGCCGTGGCGCGCGCGCTGGTCGGCAACCCCGAGGTGGTCTTTGCCGACGAGCCGACCGCCGCCCTTGACCGCGACAGCGGCATGACGGTGGTTTCGATGCTGAAACGGCTGGGGGCGGAGCGCGGCACGACCACGGTGATGGTCACCCATGACAACCGGATTCTGGAACGCGCCGACCGGATCATCACGCTGGAGGATGGCCGGATCGTCGCGGACCGCTGATCGCCCCGGCCTGCCCCCCCGCCTGCCCCCCCCCGCGTCAAGGTGCCTCGCTTGCAAAGCCCAAGCAAAACAGTAAGACAATTCGGGTGGCCCTGATGCCCATGGCCGCGCAAGGAGGACTGCACCCGCATGAACCCGCATTCCCTGCCACTGGCGCTGACGCCCACGGGCACAAAGGTTGCCGTCACCGCGCTGATCGGCGGGCGCGAGATGCAGCGGCGCATGACCGAGCTTGGCATCGTGGTCGGGCACGAGTTGCGGGTGATCCGCGGCGGAAATTGCGGGCCGCTGGTGGTGGCGGTGGGCGAAACCCGGCTGGCGCTGGGGCAGGAGCTTTCGCGCAAGATACTGGTGACGATCGCGCCATGAAAGGACCGGCGATGGGACTGAAACTCACGGATGTGGCGATCGGCGGCTTTGCGCGCGTCGCAGGCTATGCCCCGGGCGGGCAGGGCTACCGGCAGAAGCTTCTGTCGATGGGCCTGACCCCCGGCACAAGGCTGCGGCTGGTCGGCGTTGCCCCGCTGGGCGACCCGATCATGATCGAGGTTCGCGGCTTTCGGCTTTCGTTGCGCAAGGCCGAGGCGGAAGCCCTTGAAATCGAAGGATGCGCGGAATGACCGATGTCACCATCGCCCTGCTGGGCAACCCCAACTGCGGCAAGACCACCCTGTTCAACGCGCTGACCGGCACACGGCAGCAGGTCGGCAACTGGCCCGGCGTGACGGTGGAACGCAAGTCGGGCCGGTTTGCGGCGGGCACCAGCCGGGTCGAGGTGATCGACCTGCCCGGCACCTATTCGCTGGCCAGCACCCATGCCGTCTCGCCTGACGAACGGGTGGCGCGCGACTATGCGCTGTCGGGGGCGCCGCAGATCATCGTCAACATCGTCGATGCCTCGAACCTTGAGCGCAACCTCTATCTGACCATCCAGCTGATCGAGATGGGCCTGCCGGTTCTGGTGGCGCTGAACATGATGGATATCGCCAAGGCGCGCGGCATCGAGATCGACATCGCGGCCCTGTCGCGCGGTCTGGGCTGCCCGGTGCTGCCGATTGTCGCCGCGACCGGCAAGGGGGTCGAGGCGCTGAAGGACGAGATTGTCCGCGCCGCCTCGGTCGGTGTGCCGCCGGCCCTGCCGATCCACTATGGCCCGGAAATCGAGGCGGCGGTGGCGGACCTGATGCCGCTGGTTGCGCAGGCGGGGGCGGTGCGGGCGCCGCGCTGGCTGGCGCTGGAGCTGCTGGAAGGCGACGAATCGCTGCTGGCGCGGATGCCGGAGCTCGCAACCCATGTGCATGTGACAAGGGCGGCGCTGGCCGAAACGCTGGGCTATGATGTCGATACCGCCATCGCCAGCGGCCGCTATGACGCGGTGGCCGAAGTCACCGCGCCCAGCATCCGCCGCATTCTGGAACTGGACAGCACGCTGTCGGACAGCATCGACAAGGTGATCCTGAACCGCGCGCTCGGCATCCCGATCTTTCTGGCGGTGATGTATCTGATGTTCATGTTCACGATCAACGTGGGCTCGGCGTTCATCGACTTTTTCGACATCGCGGCCGGGACGATCTTTGTCGATGGCTTCGGGCATGTGCTGCAAACCCTTGGCAGCCCTGACTGGCTGACGACGCTGCTGGCCAGCGGGCTTGGCGGTGGGGTGCAGACGGTGGCGACCTTCATTCCGGTGATCGCCTGCCTGTTCCTCGTGCTGTCGGTGCTGGAGGATTCGGGGTACATGGCCCGCGCCGCCTTCGTGATGGACCGTGCGATGCGCGCCATCGGGCTGCCGGGCAAGGCGTTCGTGCCGCTGATCGTCGGTTTCGGCTGCAACGTGCCCGCGATCATGGCGACCCGCACGCTGGAGGATGCCCGCGACCGCACGATGACGGTGGCGATGGTGCCCTTCATGTCCTGCGGGGCGCGGCTGCCGGTCTATGCGCTGTTTGCCGCCGCGTTCTTCCCGACAGGCGGGCAGAACCTGGTGTTCGCGCTGTATCTGATCGGCATTGCCGCGGCGGTGCTGACCGGCTTCGTGCTGAAATCGACGCTGCTGCCCGGCGCCATCTCGCCCTTCGTGATGGAACTGCCGCCCTACCACCTGCCGACGCTGAAAGGCGTGCTGATCCGCACCTGGGACAGGCTGAAAGGCTTCGTGATCCGCGCAGGCCGCGTGCTGGTGCCGGTGATCATGGTGCTGGCCTTCCTCAATTCGTGGGGCCGCGACGGCAGCTTCGGCAACGAGGATACCGGCAACTCGATGCTGTCGGAAATCGGCCGCCAGATCGTGCCGGTGTTCGAGCCGATGGGGATCGAGGAAGACAACTGGCCCGCGGCGGTGGGGGTGTTCACCGGCATTCTGGCGAAAGAGGCGGTGGTGGGCACCCTGAACGCGCTTTACGCCGGGCAGAATGCAGAAGCGGATGGCGAGTTCGACCTTGGCGCGGGGCTGGCCGAAGCCTGGGGCAGCATCGGGGACAACCTGTCGGGCCTGGGCGACACGCTGGCAGACCCGCTGGGGCTTTCGGTCGGTGACGTTGCCACGACGGATGCGGCAGCGGCCGAGCTGGAGGTCGAGGCCAGCACCTTCGGCGCGATGCGGGCACAGTTCGACGGGCAGATCGGGGCCTTTGCCTATCTGCTGATGGTGCTGCTTTACATGCCCTGTTCGGCGGCCATCGCGGCGGTGTGGCGCGAGTCCGGCCCGCGCTGGACGGCCTTCGTCACCGGCTGGACGACGCTGATGGGCTGGGGATCGGCGGTGCTGATCTATCAGGCGGCGACCTTCGCGCGGCATCCCGGCAGTTCGGCTGCGTGGATCGCCACGATCCTGACGCTGTTCGCGCTGACCATCCTGACCCTGCGCATCCTTGGCCGGACGGCGCGGCGGTCCGGGCCGCTGCTGGCAGAGTGAGGGCAGGCGATGCTGATGGCGATCCGCAGCTATGTGCAGCAGCACGGCAGGGCAAGCCTGTCCGACATTGCGCTGCATGTCCGGCGCGACCCCGAGGCGGTGCGGGGCATGTTGGCCCATTGGGTCGGGAAGGGGATGATGCAGCGCCATGTCGGCGCCCCGGCCTGCGCCAAGGCATCCGGCTGCGGCGGCTGCGCGTGCGATCCGGCACAGTTCGAAAGCTACGAATGGACCGGATCGACCCCGTGAGAAAGGTCGCCCCGTGACGGGGCGGTTTTCCGATGAAAAGAATAAGCTTTACATGAAAGCGTTTTTGTCGGATTTATTCGGGCAAGATCGAAACCGGTCGGCAAGACTCGGGCGGAACCATCCTGACGATGCCTGAAACCGCGACGCCAGCCTTCAACAAGACCCCGCTCTCCAAAGGTCTGATCATGATCGTGTGCCACTGCCAGTCCATCACCGACCACGACATCCGCGCCGCGATCGACTGGATGCGGGCCTCCGATCCCGATACGCTCATCACTCCCGGCAAGATATACCACGCGCTTGGGCGCAGGGCGGACTGCGGGGGGTGCATGCCCTTGTTCCTTGACACCATGCGCAATTGTGACAGCCTCGCTGTAGCCAGGCGCGACGCGCCCAGCCAGACGATACCCAACTTGCACATCGTGAAAGGACTGTCCCATGAAAGGCGACGCCAAGGTTATTGAGTTTCTGAATGCGGCCCTGCGGTCTGAATTGACCGCCGTCAGCCAGTATTGGCTGCACTACCGGCTGCAGGATGATTGGGGCTATGGCCATCTGGCGGCCAAATCCCGCGCCGAAAGCATCGAGGAGATGGGCCACGCCGACAAGCTGATTGCGCGCATCATCTTTCTGGAAGGCCACCCGAACCTGCAAAAGCTCGACAGCCTGCGCATCGGCCAGACCCTGCGCGAGACGCTGGACTGTGACCTTGCTGCCGAAAATGACGCCAGGACGCTGTATATCGAGGCACGGCGGCATTGTGACGCAGTGGGTGACTATGTGACCCGGAGCCTGTTCGACGAACTGCTTGCCGACGAAGAGGGCCATATCGACTTTCTCGAAACCCAGATCGGCCTTTACGACCGTCTTGGCGAAGCGGCCTATGGCCAGTTGAACGCCAAGCCCGCCGACGCAGCCGAGTAAGCGCCGGCCAAGACCCGCAGCGACGCCCCGCATAATCCGATTGAAACAGTCGGAAATTATCGGCAGAAAGGTCGAAAAGGATCCTGCCATGC